>NZ_MUNH01000151.1:0-8543 GCF_002154615.1 Streptomyces recifensis | reverse complement strand
CCCGCCGGTGCCCCTCGTGGGTGAGGTGCAGCCGGTCCACGTCCCACAGGCGCGGGTCGCCCAGCGAGGGTGCTCCGTACAGGTCGACCACCACCGCGTCGTGCTTGGCGGCCAGCTCGTCCACGCAGGCGAACAGCTCCTCCATGCGGGGCCGGAACCGGTCCAGCACCGGGCCCTGGCGGCCGGGGCTGCGCATCAGCACCAGCCGCTCGCAGTTCGGCGTCAGCCGTTCCACGGCCTCGGTCAGCAGGTCCCGCACGCGGACCATGTCGCACTTGGGCCGCAGGGTGTCGTTGAGCCCGCCGACCAGCGTGATCACGTCGGGACGCATCGCGGCGGCGAGCGGTACCTGCTCGTCCACGATCTGCTGGATCAGCTTGCCGCGCACCGCCAGGTTGGCGTACCGGAAGCCGGGCGTGCGGGCGGCCATCCGGGCCGCCAGGAGGTCCGCCCAGCCCCGGTAGGAGCCGTCGGGCAGCAGGTCCGACATGCCCTCGGTGAAGGAGTCACCGACGGCGACGAGGCTGGTGTACGCGGGAGGTGTGGGATTCGTCTGCATGGCGACAGCGATGGTATCCCGGCGCCGTACCCACCGGTCGGTCCCCCCGTCCCCGTCCCCGTCCCCGGCACCGCTCAGGCGGGCTGCCCGAACAGCTCCCGCAGCACGTCCTCCATGGTCACCAGCCCGGCCAGCCTGCCGTCCGCGCCGATCGCCGCCGCCACGTGCGTACGGCTGCCGCGCATCGCGGTGAGCACGTCGTCCAGCGGGGAGGACTCCCGCACCCGCGCGATCGGCCGCATGTCGCGCAGCCGGAACGGCACATCGCGCGGCGAGGCGTCCAGCGCGTCCTTGACATGCAGGTAGCCCACGATCCGGCGTCCCACGTCGACCACCGGGAACCGGGAGAACCCCGACTCCGCCGACAGCCGCTCCAGCTCCTCCGGGGTGACCCCGACGCTCGTGTAGACCACCCGCTCCAGCGGCACCACCACGTCCCGGACCGGGCGGCTGCCCAGCTCGAGTGCGTCGTGCAGCCGCTCCTGCGCCCGGTCGTCGATCAGGCCCGCCTCCGTGGCGTCCTTGACGATCTCGGCCAGCTCGGTGTCGGTGAAGGTCGCGGACACCTCGTCCTTGGTCTCCACCCGCAGCAGCTTCAGCAGGCCGTTGGCGAAGGCGTTGATGGCGAAGATCACCGGGCGCAGCGCACGGGCCAGCGCCACCAGCGGCGGTCCGAGCAGCAGCGCGGTGCGCACCGGCTCGGCCAGCGCGATGTTCTTGGGCACCATCTCGCCCAGCAGCATGTGCAGATAGGTGGCCAGGGTCAGCGCGATCACGAACGACACCGCGTGCCCGGCCCCCGCGGGCACCCCGACGGCGTGGAACACCGGCTCCAGCAGATGCGCGATGGCCGGCTCCGCGACCACACCCAGGACCAGCGTGCACAGGGTGATGCCGAGCTGCGCGGCCGCCAGCAGTGCCGACACGTGCTCCAGCCCCCACAGCACTCGCCGGGCCCGCTTGTCACCCTCCAGGGCCAGCGGCTCCACCTGCGAGCGGCGTACCGAGATCAGCGCGAACTCGGCGCCCACGAAGAAGGCGTTGACGACCAGGGTCGCCAGACCGATCAGGATCTGTACGGCGGTCATCGCGTCCTCCCCGTCGACTCCTCGGCGTGCCCGCCGTCCGATTCCTTCACCGGCGCGTGCAGCAGCACCCGCGCGGCCCGGTGCCCGGAGGCGTCCACCACGTCGAGGCGCCAGCCGTCGACGTCCACGCTGTCGCCGACCTCCGGAATACGGCCCAGCTCGGTGGCGATCAGCCCGGCCAGCGTCTCGTACGGGCCGTCGGGCACCCTGAGGCCCACCCGCGCCAGCTGGTCGGTGCGGGCCGCGCCGTCCGCCGAGTACAGGGCGCGGCCCTGGTCGTCGGTGCCGGCCGGGGCCAGGTCGGGGGTCTCGTGCGGGTCGTGCTCGTCGCGGACCTCGCCGACGACCTCCTCGACGATGTCCTCCAGCGTGGCCACGCCCGCCGTGCCGCCGTACTCGTCTATGACGACGGCCATGGTGCGCCGGCCGGACAGCCGGTCCAGCAGGCGGTCCACGGTCAGGGACTCCGGGACCAGCAGGGGTTCGCGCATGATCTGGGTGACCGACCGGACCGGCCTGTCCTCCGCGGGCAGCGCCAGTACGTCCTTGATGTGGGCGACGCCGAGGACCGAGTCCAGGTTGCCCCGGTAGACCGGGAAGCGGGAGAGGCCGGTGGCCCGTGTCGCGTTCGCCACGTCCTCGCAGGTGGCCAGGGTGTCCAGGGCGACGACCTGGACCCGGGGGGTCATCACGTTCTCCGCCGACAGGTCCGCCAGGTTCAGTGTGCGCACGAACAGTTCGGCGGTGTCCGGCTCCAGCGCGCCCGCCTTGGCGGAGTGCCGGGCGAGTGCCACCAGTTCCTGCGGGCCGCGCGCGGAGGCCAGTTCCTCGGCGGGCTCCAGACCGAGGCGGCGTACGAACCGGTTGGCGGTGTTGTTGAGGTGGGTGATGAAGGGGCGGAACGCCAGGCTGAACCAGCGCTGCGGGGTGCCCACCCGCTTGGCCACGGCCAGCGGCGAGGAGATCGCCCAGTTCTTCGGCACCAGTTCGCCGACGACCATCAGGAACACCGTCGACAGGGCGGTGCCCAGCACCAGGGCGGCCGTGCGGGCCGACGCCTCGGAGAGGCCGATCGCCCGGAACGGCCCGGAGAGCAGCGCCGCGATGGACGGCTCGGCCAGCATGCCGACGACCAGGTTGGTCACGGTGATGCCGAGCTGCGCGCCGGAGAGCTGGAAGGTGAGCTGGCGTACGGCCTTCAGCGCTCCCTGGGCGCCGGTCTCGCCGTTCGCCGCGGCCCGCTCCAGTTCGCCGCGCTCGACCGTGGTCAGCGAGAACTCGGCCGCCACGAAGGCGCCGCAGGCGAGCGAGAGCAGGATCGCCACCAGCAGGAGGAGCACTTCGGTCATCGGGTCACCTCCGTCCCAGCATCGGTCAGGACGGGAAGGACCGCGCGATGTCGGTGACGCGGACCGGCAGGGTCGCCCATGGGTGGACGCTCACAACCTTTCATCGAGTGCCGAGGTGCTGCCCCAATGGTAAAGGATCAGCAAAGCGGCACTCCTGGGTTCAGCCGGTCAGCGGCTTGACCCAGCGACGCCACTTCTCCTCCGGCCCGTACCCCGCCGCGCGCCAGGCATGGTGCGCCGTCTCGTTGCGCACCAGCACCATCGCGTCCACGCGCCGCCCGCCCAGCGCGGCGAAGCGGGCCTCGGCCGCGGCCAGCAGTGCCCGCGAGATGCCCCGGCGGCGGTGGCCGGGGTGCACCGCGAGCCGGTAGGCCGAGCACCGCCAGCCGTCGAAACCCGCGATGACCGTGCCGGCCAGCACTCCGTCCAGCTCCGCCAGGAGCAGGGCCTCCGGGTCCCGCTCGATCAGCCGGGCCACCCCGGCGTGGTCGTCGCTGATGCTCGTCCCCTCGGCGGCCTCGCCCCAGAACGCCAGCACGGTGTCGATGTCGGCGGGCACGGCGTGACGGATGCTCGGATCGCTCATGCCCCGAGCCAACCAGACCATCCGGCCGGTGGACCAGGAGGTTTCCGGTACGTGAGACCGGGCGGCCGGATCTTCAGCGGGACTGGTCGCGCTCCCGGCGCACCTGGGCCCGGCGGCCCTTGACGTTGGCGCCGCGCATGGCGCGTACGACGTCGTCCGCCGCCTCCTCGGGGACCTCCACCAGGGAGAAGCGGTCCGCGATCTCGATGGCGCCGATGTCCCGGCCGCTCAGACGGGTCTCGCCGGCGATGGCGCCGACGAGGTCCTGCGGCCGTACGCCCGCGCTGCGTCCGGCGCCGACGAACAGGCGGGTCATGCCCGGCGAGGTCCGTCCGCGCGGCCGTCCGCGCTGACCCCGGTCGCGGTCGCCGCCCCGCCCCCGGTCGCCCCGGTCGCGGTCCCTGGGCGCCAGCTCCGGGATCTCCTCCTCGTCGAAGGCCGCGCCGCCCGACTCATGGGCCAGCTTCACCGCCGCGAGCGCCACGTCCATCACGTCGAACTCGTCGCCGAGGGTCTCCACCACCACCCGGAACCGCTCCAGGTCCCCGTCCTCCAGCAGGCTCTCGTGCAGCGCGGCCCGTGTCAGCTCCAGCCGCCTGGCCCGCAGGTCCGCCACCGTGGGCACCTTCTCCAGCGGGACCTTCCGGCCGGTCGCCCGCTCGATCGCCTTCAGCATCCGGGACTCGCGGGGCTCGGCGAGCGTGATCGCCACGCCCTCGCGGCCCGCGCGGCCGACCCGGCCGATGCGGTGCACGTACGACTCCGGCGCCGAGGGCACGTCGTAATTGATCACATGCGTGAGGTGCTCGACGTCGATGCCGCGCGCCGCGACGTCGGTGGCGACCAGCAGGTCCGCCGTACCGCCGCGCAGCCTGCCCATCACCCGGTCCCGCTGCTCCTGGCTCAGCCCGCCGTGCAGCGCCTCGGCGCGGTAGCCGCGGCCGTTGAGGGTCTCGGAGAGCTGGTCGACCTGGTCACGGGTGCGGCAGAACACGATCGCCGCCTCCGGGGACTCCACGTCCAGCAGCCGCCCCAGCGCGGCCGCCTTCTGCGCCCGCCCCACGATGTACGCCGACTCCCGGACGCGCGGCGCCTCGCCCGGCGCCGGGGCCTCCCGCTCGATCCGCACCCGCACCGGGTCGCTGAGGTGCTTGCGCGCCATGGAGTCGATCCGGGAGGGCATCGTCGCCGAGAACAGCACCGTCTGGCGCTCCTCCGGCACGTTCTCCAGGATCGAGTCGATGTCCTCCGCGAACCCCATGTCCAGCATCTCGTCGGCCTCGTCCAGCACGACCGTACGCAGGCCGCCGAGGGGCAGCGTGCCGCGTGCGATGTGGTCCAGCGCACGGCCCGGCGTCGCCACCACCACGTCCACCCCGCGCTGGAGTTCGCGGAGCTGGCGGCCGATGGGCTGGCCGCCGTAGACGGGCAGGACGCGGACGCCGAGGTCGGTGCCGTAGCGGTGCACGGCCTCCGAGACCTGGATGGCCAGCTCGCGGGTCGGCACCAGCACCAGCGCGCTGGGTCCCTTGCCCTTGCCCTCGGCGGCGATGCGCTGGATCACCGGCAGCGCGAACGCGGCGGTCTTGCCGGTGCCGGTGGCCGCCTGTCCCAGCAGGTCGTTGCCCTCCAGCAGGGGCGGGATGGCCTCCTGCTGGATCGGCGTGGGCTCCTCGTAGCCGAGCGCGGTCAGCGCCCGCTGGATCTCGGGGGCCAGGGCGAGATCGGCGAAGCCGACCTGCCCGTCGCTGGTGTTGGTCGTCATGGCGCATCCCTTTTCGGCTGGGGGACGCGGTACCTGGGTGGCCGGCCGGGCCTCGAAGACGCGCGGACCCGCGAGGGAGCCCGAGTCCGCGCCGGGACGCGCCCCCTTGCAGTTCACGCGGTACGGACCATCTATACCGTGCCGTGCCGGGGAGAAACCCGCCACCGGACCGGGACCCTCACTCGTGGGCGATGGCGGCCAGTAGGTTCATCCGCGACGCCCGCAGCGCCGGGAACAGGGCAGCCACCACGCCCACCACCGCCGAAGCGATCATCACGGCGACGATGGTGCCCCAGGGCACCTGCAGGTCCTTCAGCCCGCGCAGCGCCAGCACCTGCTGACCGCACACGCCCCACACCAGCCCCAGCGCCAGCCCGAGGACCGCCCCGAACACCGCGATCACCACCGACTCCAGCCGGATCATCCGGCGCAACTGCCGCCTGCTCAGCCCGATCGCCCGCAGCAGCCCGATCTCGCGGGTGCGCTCCACCACCGACAGCGCCAGGGTGTTGACCACGCCGAGCACCGCGATGACGATCGCCAGCCCGAGCAGCGCGTACACCAGGTACAGCAGCACCGAGATCTGGTCGTGCACCAGCTTCTTGTAGTCGGCCTGGTCACGGACCTGGAGCTGCGGGTAGGGCTTCAGCGCCGAGGTGAGGTTCGCCCGCAGGCCGGCCGCGTCGGTGCCGGGGGCGGCGTTGACGTAGAGCACCGAGTCCTGGCCGCCGGGGACGTACGTGTCCACCGTGCCGAGGCCCAGGAAGATGCCGCCCTGCGTGCCGAAGCCCTCCGGCGACTCCAGGTTGGTGAGCGCGCCGACCGTCAGCCGGGCCACCTTGCCGCCGGGGAACTCCACGGCCAGCGTGCTGCCCAGCCGCGCCCCGTGGCCCTGGGCGAACTTGGCGTCCATCGCCAGCCGGCCGTCCGCCAGGGCGGCCCCGGTGCCGCCGCTCGCGTAGGTGAGGTGCACGACGTCGTCCAGACGCGGACCGTAGGCGGAGGCGGCCGTCTGCACCCGTCTGCCGTCCGGCATCCGCACCGCGAGCGGCGTGATCCGCTGCGGTACGACCAGCCCGACGCCCTCCGTCCCCCGCACCGTGCGCCGCACATCGGCGCTGAACGGCGTGAAGTTGGCGCTCTGCACGATGAAGTCCGCGCCCAGCGTGCGATCGATCTGCCGGTCGAACGAGGCCGACATCGAGGCGCTCGCCACCGACATCCCGCCGACCAGCGCGAGACCCACCATCAGCGCCGCCGCCGTGGCGCCCGTACGGCGCGGGTTGCGCAGCGCGTTGCGCTGGCTCATCCGGCCCACCGAACCGAACAGCGCGGGGAAGGCGCCGCCCAGCACCCGGATCACCGGCCGCACCAGCAGCGGCCCGGCGATCACCATGGCGATCAGCGTCAGCACGACGCCCAGCCCCAGCAGCGCGGCCGCCGGAGCCGCCTTCGTCGCCGCCACGCACCCGGCCAGTGCCGCCGCCCCGGCCACGCCCATGACCGCGCCCGCGACGGCCCGGCCGGTCAGTGGTTTGTCCACCCCGGCGATCTCCGCGTCCGACAGGGCCGCCATCGGGGACACCGTCGCCGCCCGCCGCGCGGGGAGGTAGGCGGCGACGAAGGTGACGCCCACCCCGACCACGTACGCCGCCACCGGCGTGCCCCAGCCGATCACCATCTCGGTGGCCTTCAGGTTCATCCCGAACAGGCTCATCAGCCGGATCAGCCCGTACGCCATCCCGATCCCGGCCGCGAGGCCCAGCGTGGAGCCCACCACGCCGAGCAGCATCGCCTCCAGCAGCACCGAGCGCCGCACCTGACGCCGGTCCGCGCCCAGCGCCCGCAGCAGGCCGAGTTCCCGGGTGCGCTGGGCGATCAGCATGGAGAAGGTGTTGACGATCAGGAAGATGCCGACGAGCACCGCGATTCCGGCGAAGCCCAGCATCACGTACTTGATCACGTCGAGGAATCCGCCGAGGTTCGCCGCCGCCGACTTGGCCTGTTCGGCGGCGGTCCGCAGCTCGTAGCCACCGCCGCCGATCGCGGCGGCGACGCGGTTCTTCAGCTCCGGGTCGGTGACGCCCGGTGCCGCCTCCACCGAGATGGAGGTGGCCTTGCCCGCCGAGCCCAGCAACTGCTTCCCGGCGGTGGCCTGGTCGAGGAAGACCAGCGCGGCGCCGGGGTTGGTGGTGCGGAAGGTGGCGATGCCCACGACCCGCACCCGGAACGTGCCCGGCTGGGCCTGCACGGTCAGCGTGTCGCCGATGCCCACGTGCTTCTTGCCCGCGGTGTCCGCGTCCAGCAGGGCCTGGTCCGCGCCGCGCGGGGCGTGACCCGAGGTCAGCTCCACCGGGCTGCGGTCGGTCAGGTGCCAGGAGGTGGCGATCGTCGGGGCGCCGGTGGTCGGGCCGACGGACCGGTCGCGGCTGTCGGTCACCGTGACGTTCTGCACCGACACGTCCGCGTGCGCCGAGGCGACACCGGGGGCCTTCGCCACCCGGCCGGCGAGGTCCGCGGGCACCGTCAGCGTCGCGCCGCCCGGCACCGGGGAGCGCAGGTCCTGCTTCGGGCCGACCGTCACGTCCGCCGCCGTGGAGGCGAACAGCCGGTCGAAGGTGCGGGTCACCGTGTCGGAGAAGATCAGGCTCCCCGAGACGAAGGCCACGGACAGTACGACGGCCAGCGCGGAGAGCGCCAGCCGCCCCTTGTGCGCGAGAAAACTTCTCAGGGTCGCCTTGAGCACGGGGGTTCAGTCCTCCCGTGCCACGGCGTCGTCGCCGAGCCGGCCCCGGACCACGTCGAACGCCTTCATCCGCTCCAGCACGGTGTCCGCCGTGGGCCGCTCCATGCGGTCCACGATCCGGCCGTCGCCCAGGAAGAGCACGAGGTCGGAGTGGGCGGCGGCGCCGGGGTCGTGGGTCACCATGACCACGCTCTGCCCGAGGTCGTCCACCGCACTGCGCAGGAAGCCCAGCACCTCCAGACCCGAGCGGGAGTCCAGGTTGCCGGTGGGCTCGTCCGCGAAGATCAGCTCCGGCTGCGAGGCCAGCGCCCGCGCGCAGGCGACACGCTGCTGCTGGCCACCGGACAACTGGGCCGGGCGGTGCCCGAGCCGGTCCCGCAGTCCCAGCCTGTCGATCACCTGGTCCACCCAGCCGGGCTCGGGCTTACGGCCCGCGATGTCCATCGGCAG
>NZ_MUNH01000150.1:0-14476 GCF_002154615.1 Streptomyces recifensis | reverse complement strand
CGGCGTCGACCAGGCGGCGCAGCACAGCGCCCCGGTGGCCAGCGCCAGCAGCGCGGCCACGGCGCCGGCCTGCCCAAGGGGAGCCGCGTAGGCCGGGCCCGGCAGCGGGCCGGGCATCGTCACGGCCAGCACCAGAGCGGCCGCCGCCCCGGCGCACGGCGCGGCCACCGGGAGCAGTGCCCCCGACATCCGTCCCGCCGCGCAGCCCGCCGCGGTGGCGAGCACCGCCAGCAGCATCCCCTCCGGCCGCCCGTCGTGCGCCGCCGCCGACACCAGCGACCAGGCCGCGCACAGCCCGAGCAGAATCATCCCGGCACCGTCGGACGCGTTCCGTCCCGCACGGTCCGCGTCCGTCCCGGACGCGCACTCCATCCCCGTCGACGCCACCCGTAGCCCCTCGCACCCGGTCCCCCGACCTGTGGCCGCACCTCGCGACGGCATCCGGCCGGGACCGGCCGCACCGCCGAGGCTCGGATCACGCTAACGGCTGCGGGCCGATTTGTGGACGAGTTGCGCGGGAATGCCGTGATGACCGGCATATCAGGGGGGCTGCGGACCGCCGTACACTCCCCAGGGTGACCGTCACCGCAACTTCCGTGGACCGGCCGGACCGGCTCCAGCAGCCTCCCGCCAAGGGTGCGCGCGCCCGCCTGACCCGCATGGTCCCGGCCCTCGTGTCCGCGCTGAGCGGCGTGCTCCTCTACGTCAGCTTCCCGCCCCGCACCCTGTGGTGGCTGGCGCTGCCCGCCTTCGCCGGCTTCGCCTGGGCGCTGCGCGGCCGGACCTGGAAGACGGCGCTCGGCCTCGGCTACCTCTTCGGCCTCGGCTTCCTGCTGCCGCTCCTGGTGTGGACCGGCGTGGAGGTCGGCCCCGGCCCCTGGATCGCGCTGGTCCTCATCGAGGCGGTCTACGTCGCCCTGGTCGGCGCCGGCATCGCCGTTGTGTCCCGGCTGCCCGGCCGGCCCATGTGGGCGGCGGCGCTGTGGACAGCCGGAGAAGCGGTACGCGCGCGGATGCCGTTCGGCGGCTTCCCCTGGGGCAAGGTCGCCTTCGGCCAGGCGGACGGCGTCTTCCTGCCGCTCGCCGCGCTGGGCGGGACCCCGGTGCTCGGCTTCGGCGTCGTCCTGTGCGGCTTCGGCCTCTTCGAGACCGTCCGGCTGATCCTGCGCCGCCGTGACGGCGAGGTGCGGCGGTCCGCCGCCGCCGTCGCGCTGCTCAGCGTCGCGGTGCCGGTGGTGAGCGCGATCGGCGCGCGTGCGCTGGTCAGCGACAAGGCCGAGGCGGGGACCGCGACCGTGGCGCTGATCCAGGGCAACGTGCCGCGCGCGGGGCTGGAGTTCAACGCCCAGCGGCGCGCCGTGCTCGACTACCACGCGCGGGAGACCCGGCGTCTCGCCGCCCGGGTCGCGGCGGGCAAGGAGCCGCGCCCCGACTTCGTGCTCTGGCCGGAGAACTCCTCCGACATCGACCCCTTCGCCGCCCCCGACGCGGCCGCCGTCATCCAGGGCGCCGCCGAGGCGATCGACGCGCCCGTCTCGGTCGGCTCGGTCGTCGAACGGGACGGCAGGCTCCTCAACGAGCAGATCCTCTGGGACCCGGCCAAGGGACCGCTGCAGACCTACGACAAGCGCCAGGTGCAGCCCTTCGGCGAGTACCTCCCGATGCGCTCGCTCGTCGGCGCGATCAACGGCGAGTGGACCAGCATGGTCCGCCAGGACTTCAGCCGGGGCGACAAGCCGGGCGTCTTCGGCTTCGGCCGCGTCAAGGTGGGCCTCGCCACGTGCTACGAGGCCGCGTTCGACTGGGCCGTGCGGGACACCGTCACCCACGGCGCCCAGATGATCTCCGTGCCCAGCAACAACGCCACCTTCGACCGCAGCGAGATGACCTACCAGCAGCTCGCCATGTCCCGCGTCCGCGCCGTCGAGCACAGCCGCACCGTGACCGTGCCCGTGACCAGCGGTGTCAGCGCGGTGATCATGCCGGACGGGCGGGTCGCGCGGCACACCGGGATGTTCGTCCCCGCCCACATCGACATGAAGGTGCCGCTGCGCACCTCCGAGACGCCCGCGACCCGGCTCGGCATCCTGCCCGAGCTGGCGCTGCTGCTGGTCGCGGCGGGCGGTCTGGGCTGGGCGGGCGCGGTGGCGGCACGCGGTCGGCGGGCGGTCTGAGCGTATTGACCACGAGCGTTGTCGCCTGGAGTGGCTGCTCGGCAGGGCCGGTATCAGGACCAAGCGATCTCGCCGTGGCGGGAGACGAAGCGTCCGGTGCCGGCACCGGGCGCCTCGGTGGCGAGGGCGACGATCGCGTCCGTGCCCTCGGTGACGGTCTGGGGGCCGCTGTGACCGTTGAGGTCGGTCGCGGTGTAGCCGGGGTCGGCGGCGTTGACGCGGATGCCTCTGAGTCCCTTGGCGTACTGGGTGGTCAACATCGTCAGCGCCGCTTTCGATGAGGTGTACAGCGGCGCGACGACGTGCGACTCGGGCCGGCTGGGATCGTGGGTGAGGGCGAGGGAGCCCATACCGCTGCTGACGTTGACGATCACAGGGTCGTCCGAGCGGCGCAGCAACGGCAAGAAAGCGGTCGTGGTGCGGACGACCCCGATGACGTTGACGTCGAGGACGGCGCGGGCGTCGGCGGCGGTGAGGTCGCTGGGATCGCCGACGGGGCCGTGCACACCAGCATTGTTGATCAGGACGTCGACCCTGCCCTCGTGTTCGGCGACGTCCGCGGCCGCGGCGGCCACGGACGCGTCGTCGGTCACGTCGATGGGGACGTAGCGTGCGCCGAGCGCGGCGGCGGCCTCCTCGCCCTGCTCGCGGTTGCGGGCTCCGACGAGCACAGTGTGGCCACACTCGATGAGGCGGCGGGCGGTCTCGCGGCCCAGGCCCTTGTTGGCTCCGGTGATGAAGGTGATGGTCATGCGTTCGATACTGATCCCGTCATAGGAGGCGGACCAGGGACGCTTCGACGGTAGGAAGACGAGTACCACCCTCGCGTGCCCATGCTCGTCCGGGGATGCAGGAGGATGGACGTCATGTCGACGACACCCGGTACCGGACTGGGCGTGATGATCCGCACGTGGCGGGACCGGCTGCCTCCGTCGGCCGCCGGGCTGCCGGTGGCTCGCGGGCGCCGGGCGGCCGGGCTGCGGCGCGAGGAATTGGCTGACCTGGCCGGAGTGTCGGTCGACTACATCGTGCGCCTGGAACAGGGGCGGGCCACGACACCCTCAGCGTCGGTGGTGGCGTCCCTGGCGCGCGCCCTGCAGCTGTCCACCGCCGAGCGGGACCACCTGTACCGGCTGGCCCAGCTCGTACGGCCGGTGGACGGCGCGATCTCCGACCATCTCCCGCCCGGCGTCCAGCGGGTGCTCGCCCGCCTCGGGGACGTGGCAGTCGCTGTGTTCGCGGCCGACTGGCAACTGGTGTGGTGGAATCGTGGGTGGGCCGCGCTGCTGGGTGACCCCTCCGCCTCGCCGCCGCGGCTGCGCAACTTCGCCCGCGACAGGTTCCCGGTGCACGCCGGCCCCGCCCACCTCGCGCTGTGGCCGGTGACCGAGGCTGACCGCGACGCCACCGACGCCGCCGTCGTCTCCGACCTGCGACGCGCCACCGGCCGCTTCCCCCAGGACAGCCGCTTGGCCGCGCTGATCCGCGATCTGAACGCGGGCAACAGGAGGTTCGCCGAGCTGTGGGCGACCGGAGAGGTGGCCGCGCACCGCGAGGACCACAAGACCATCGACCACCCGTCGGTGGGCACGGTCACGGTGGACTGCGACGTCCTTACCGACGGCGACTCCGAGCTCAAGATCGTCATCATGACCGCCGTGCCCGGCAGTGAGGACGAGACCAAGCTCCGGCTCGCCGCCATCGCCGGCCCACCGGCCACGACGCACAACTGATCCGACCTGCGCGTCGATCGACCGGTTGCATGTGCGCGGCGAGCGCCGAACCACGATGCTGACCTCTACCAGGAGAGGAACACCGTCGAGGGCCTGATCAACACCAGGCGGGGCGGGCGCGGTGGGCGACGCGGTCGGCGGCCCTCCGGCGTCCGGCCGCACGACCGGCTGGGCGCGCCTGGTCGTGGCGGCCGGCGGGAGTCCGGCCGTCTAGGGTCGAGGCCATGGCTACACCTGAATTCATCACCGCGCTCCGGGCCACGGCGGGCACCCAGTTGCTCTGGCTCCCCGGTGTCACCGCGATCGTCTTCGACGACGAGGGGCGGGTGCTGCTGGGCCGCCGCACCGACACCCGCAAGTGGTCGGTGGTCGGTGGCATCCCGGAGCCGGGCGAGCAGCCCGCCGCGTGTGCGGTGCGCGAGGTCTTCGAGGAGACGGCCGTGCACTGCGTGCCCGAGCGGGTCGTCCTGGTGCAGGCCCTCCAGCCGATCACCTACGGCAACGGCGACGAGTGCCAGTACATGGACATCACCTTCCGCTGCCGGGCCGTGGGCGGCGAGGCGCGGGTCAACGACGACGAGTCGCTGGACGTGGGCTGGTTCGCGGTGGACGCGCTGCCGGAACTGAACGAGTTCTCGCTGTTCCGGATCAAGCAGGCTCTGTCCGAGGCACCCACATGGTTCGACCCCATGAGTCTTGGCTGAAGTATGGGTTCTCGCCCTATGTGGTGAGCCGGGGCCGCGTCATTAGGGTCGAGACATGATCTCGTCCAGCCCCCAGCCCAGTACCCCTTCCGCCCTGGACCTCGCCGGCCGGGTCGCCCTCGTCACCGGGGCGGCCGGCGGCATCGGCAGCGCGTGCGCGCTCCGACTCGCCGCGGCCGGGGCGGAGGTGCGCGCGCTCGACCTGGACGCGGCGGGGCTGGCCGGGCTGGCCGGCCGGGCCGAGGGTCTCGCCGGCCGGGTCGTCCCCCAGGTGCTGGATCTCACCGACCTCGACGCGGCCGAGCGGGCCGCCGCCGGGACCGACGTACTGGTCAACAACGCCGGGTTGCAACTGGTGCGGCCGCTGGAGGAGTTCCCGCCCGAGGTCTTCCACACCGTGCTGACGGTGATGCTCGAGGCGCCGTTCCGGCTCATCCGCGGGGCGTTGCCCCACATGTACGCGCAGGGCTGGGGGCGCATCGTCAATGTGTCCTCCGTCCATGGGCTGCGCGCCTCGGCCTTCAAGTCGGCCTATGTGGCCGCCAAACATGGGCTGGAGGGGCTGTCCAAGACGGCCGCGCTTGAGGGCGCCCCCCATGGTGTGACCTCGAACTGTGTGAACCCCGCCTATGTGCGCACCCCACTGGTGGAGAAGCAGATCGCCGACCAGGCCGAGGCGCACGGCATCCCGGAGGAGCAGGTCCTCTCCGAGGTCCTCCTCAAGGACAGCGCGCTGCGCCGGCTGATCGAACCCGAGGAGGTCGCGGAGGCCGTCGCCTATCTTTGCGGCCCGCAGGCGTCCTTCGTCACCGGCACCTCACTGGTGCTGGACGGCGGCTGGACGGCCCACTGAACCGCTGCCCCGACCGGCCCCGTGGAGTTGTCCACAGGGCTGACGGGCCTAGCCAACGATGAGCGATCCTGTGGCCATGTCTCCCGATCAACTCCAGTCGGCCGCGCGCCCCGCCACCGGGGCCGCCGCGGCGGGGGCCGTCGCCTGTGCGGAGGCCCCCTACCTCGAACTGCTCGCCCGCGACGCCTCCCCGGAGGCGTACGAACGGCCCGTCCTCGTCGCCCGCGCCGAGGGAGAGTCCGCCGACCGTGTTGCCGCGCTGGAACACGCCAAGTTCCTCGCGCTGCGCGTCCGTGCGGAACTGGAGGGGCGCCGCCGCCGCGAGGCGGAGCTGTCCGCCCTCTTCGAGACCGCCCACGACCTGGCCGGGCTCCGGGACGTGGACGCGGTCCTGAGGGCCATCGTGCAGCGTGCCCGCTCTCTCCTGGCCACCGACATCGCCTACCTCAGCCTCAACGACCCGGAGCGCGGCGACACCTACATGCTGGTCACCGAGGGCTCCGTCTCCGCCCGCTTCCAGCAGCTCCGGCTCGGCATGGGAGAGGGGCTCGGCGGACTCGTCGCCCAGACCGCCCGGCCCTACGTGACCGACGACTACTTCCAGGACGCCCGCTTCCAGCACACCGACACCATCGACGTCGCGGTGCGCGACGAGGGCCTGTTCGCCATCGTCGGGGTCCCGCTGACGCTGGGCCCGCAGGTCATCGGAGTCCTCTTCGCCGCCGACCGGCGCGCACGGGTCTTCGAACGCGAACAGATCGCCCTGCTCAGCTCCTTCGCGGCCCTCGCCGCGGCCGCCATCGACACCACCAACCTCCTCACCGGGACCCAGGCGGCCCTCGCCGGACTCGAACGCGCAAACGAGGTCATCCAGGACCGCAGCGCCGTCATCGAGCGCGCTTCCGAGGTGCACGACCGGCTCGCCGAACTCGTCCTGCGCGGCGGTGGAGTCCACGACGTGGCCGCAGCCGTCGCCGAAGTCCTGGACGGAGCGGTCGAGTTCACCGAAACCGGCACCACACCGGCCGAGGCGCTGGAGGCCTCCCGCACCGAGGGCCATGCGGTGCGCCACGGACCCGACTGGATCGCGGCCGTGGCTGCGGGGGAGGAGGTGTTCGGCGCGCTCGTCCTGCACGGACACCCCGACCTCGACCCGGTCGACCAGCGCACCTTGGAACGGGCCGCGATGGTCACCTCCCTGCTCCTGCTGGCCCGCCGCTCCGCCGCCGAGGCCGAGCGGCGCGTGCGCGGCGAACTCCTGGACGACCTCCTCGACGCCCGCGACCGCGACCCACGCCTGCTCCGGGAACGCGCCACGCGGCTCGACGCCGACCTGGACGCCACCCACGCCGTCCTCGCCACCCGCCTCGACGCGCCCTCGGCCGACGCCGACGAGGAGGCCGCGGCCCGGCGACGCCTGTGGTCCGCCGCCTCCCACCTCGCCACCACCCGCCACGGCCTGGCCGCCACCCGCGACGGCGGCACCGTCCTGCTGCTCCCGCTCGGCCCCGGCGACACCGCCACGGAACTGGCCCGGCGAACCGCCCGCGAACTCGGCACCGCGGTCCGCCAGCCGGTCACCGTCGGAGCCTCCGCCCCCGTCACCGGCCTGGCCGCCCGCCCCGACCAGGTGGCCGCCGCCTACGCCGAGGGCCGCCGCTGTCTGGACGCGCTCCACCTGCTCGGCCGGGGAGGGGACGGCGCGGCCGCCGAGGACTTCGGCTTCCTCGGACTGCTGCTCGCCGGGGACCGGGACATCGGCGGCTTCGTGGAGCGCACCATCGGCCCCCTCGTCGCCTACGACGCACGGCGCGGTACTGATCTGCTGCGCACCCTGGACGCCTACTTCGCCGCCGCGATGAGCCCGGCCCGCACCAAGGACGTCCTCCATGTCCATGTGAACACCGTCGCCCAGCGGCTGGAACGGGTGGGCCGGCTGCTGGGCGAGGACTGGCAGACGCCGTCCCGCGCACTGGAGATCCAACTGGCCCTGCGCCTCCACGGACTGGCGGGGACGAGACGCCGCTGACCGGCACCGTTCGGCCCACATACGGGTGCCGCCCCCGCCCTGCGGTGTCAGCTCAGTACCCGGCCGAGGAAGTCGCGCAGATGCCCCGCGACGACATCGCGGTGGCTCTCCAGCAGGAAGTGGCCGCCGTCGATCAGGTGCACCTCCGCGTCCTTGGCGTCGCGGGCGAAGGCTTCCGCGCCGGCCGGGCCGAAGATCTCGTCGTTGCGGCCCCACACGGCGAGCACCGGGACCTCGCTGGTGCGCAGGAATTCGTGCAGCAGCGGGTAGAGGGGCCGGTTGTTGCCGTAGTCGCGGAACAGGGCGAGCTGGACCTCGTCGTTGCCCTCGCGGGAGACCAGGGCAAAGTCGTGCTCCCAGGTGTCCGGGCTGACCACGCTCGGGTCGGGCACGCCGTGCAGGTACTGCCAGCGGATGGCGTCGCGGCTCAGCGCGGTGCGTACGGCGGGTTCGGTGTCCGGGCCGGGGTTCGCCCCGTAGGCCCAGACGTCGGTCCAGAACGACTCGACGAAACCGTCCTCGTAGCCGTTGCCGTTCTGGGTGACGAGGGCGGAGATCCGCTCGGGGTTCTTGAGCACGAGGCGCCAGCCGATGGGGGCGCCGTAGTCCTGGACGTAGAGGGCGTAGCGGTCCAGGCCGAGTTGGTCGAGCAGGTGGGAGGTGATCTCGGCGAGGGCGTCGAAGGTGTAGGTGAAGTCCGCCGCGTCGGGGGCGTCGGAGAGGCCGAAGCCGAGGTGGTCCGGTGCGATGACGTGATAGTCGCCGGCCAGCAGCGGGATGAGCTCGCGGAACATGAACGAGCTGGTGGGATAGCCGTGCAGCAGGACGATCGTGGGAGCGTCGGTGGGTCCGGCCTCGCGGTAGAAGATCTCGTGGCCGTCGATGGTGGCGGTCCGGTGGTGCACCGAGTTCATGTCTAACCCCTTCAAGTGCGTTATCCGGTTATCTTCTGGCCAGGCAAGCACCTGTGGGCTAACCTGTCAAGCGCTTCGAGGTGGTTAGAAAGAGGGTGCTCGATGAACGCGCTGCTGGACCTGCTCAACAGCAGGCCGCTGATCGACGGCCAGGAACGGGACGCGCTCGCCGACCCCGCCGAAGGCCGGCACTGGGCGCGGGAACACGGTGGCGACGGCAGCCTCGCGGAACTGGCGCTGCTGCGGGAGACGCGGGACGTCCTGCGGGACGTCGTGGCCGGGGAGCGTTCGCCCGAGGCGCTGAAGCCGCTGCTCGACGGGGTCCGGCAGGTTCCGGAGGCCACTTCGGAGGGCCTTCGGTGGACGCTCCGGACCGCGCCGCACGCCCGGCTCGCCGTCGAGATCATTCTCGCTTGGGCCGACACCGAGGAGCGCATGCCCGGCCGGCTGCGGCCCTGCGCCAACAGCGAGTGCCGGTTGTTCCTGCTCGATCGCAGCCGCGCCAACCGGGCTCGCTGGTGTTCGATGGCCGTCTGCGGAAACCGCGAGAAGGCGCGACGCCACTACGAACGGTCCCGCTGACGTGCGGCCGGTGTGCGGGAGGGCGAAACTCCCGTGCACCGGCTCGCCTGCCTCTGCGATCATCCCGGAATGGCGCAGAGTTTCGAATCGCTGGTCATCCGGCACACCCACCGTCTTCCCTCCCCCGAAGGCTCGGCCGGAGAAGGCGCCGTCGCCGCGCGGCAGTTCGACGCGGTGCTGGCATCCGTGGGCTTCAAGCTCTCCGCGGAGCTGCTGGAGCGGCTGTCCGGGCTCTCCGAGGCCGCGGTGGTGCACACCGCCCGGCGGACGCTGCGGGTCGTGCGCGAGATGGCCGGCGACCATGTCCAGCACAACGCGTACTTCATCGACTTCCCCGCCAACGTGCCGGACACCGAGGACTTCTGGATGCGGTGCGTGGCCGACGCCCTCGGCGACAAGACCTCAAGCGGGCGGGTGCGGGCACAGATGGCGCACGGAGCGGTGAACCTGCTCAGCCTCCCGGCGTACGGCCGATACCAGCACACGTACGAGGAGATGCTCGCGGCGCAGGACGAACTGATCGCCTCGGCGGGCGACCGGATCACCGTCCTGCACCTCGGCCGCGACCTGGACGACGAGCTCGGCGACCTGTACCTGACCCTGGCCGGCAGCACGACCCCGCTGAACGACGACGACCTGCGCGACCTCGGGCTTCTCGCCCAGCACTGCGCGCTCGGCCCCCAGCCGGAGGCGATCCCGGTCCGGGAGAACCGGGCGGTCGTCAACGAGGCCCGGCTCAACGTCGGGGCCGACCTCCTGCTCGACACCGTCACCGATGTGCTGCGGCTGGCCTGCGCGCTGTCCGGCGGCGACGTCACGCTCCAGGAACCGACCCGGTTCCGGACGCTGCCACGGCCGCTGCGCCGAGGGCTGCTCGCGGGGCTCGACGCCGTGGTCGCGGCGAACCCCGCGAAGCTGGCCGATGTCCACGCGCACCGGGAGCCCTTCAAGCGGCTCGGCGAGCGCCTCCACCCGCACGAGTACCCGCGCTGGCCGCACGCCGCCGATGTGTTCGCGGTGGCGCGGGGCGAGAAGGAGGCGCGGTCCTTCGACAGCCGGATCGACGAGCTGCTCGACGCGTCCGACGTCCTCGGTGCGGTGGGGCTGCTCGAGTCCGCGCCGGGCAAGCTGTTCCGCGCCCTGGACCTCCTGCTGCGCATCGCCGCCGACCAGGAGGAGCGGGACGCGGTGGTCGCCGCCGCGGTGCGGGTGGCTCCCGCCGTCTCCGGCCGGGTCGTGCTCTCCGTGCGCGAGCATCTCCACAACAGGGCGCGTGAGAGCGGCCGGCCCCGGATCTTCGTCAACCGTCGGGGCCGTGCCTGGGTGACCCCCGACTCCCGCCCGCCGGTACCGGCCGAGGACCGCGGTCGTCTGATCGCCGCCCTCGACGCGGAGACGCGCCGTCGGCTCCCTGCGCCGGGCCGTCTGCTGCTCGACCCGGCTGTCCTCGACGTGGCGCTGCCGCTCAGCGGCCGGGCCACGGCGGCCGGGCTCGGTGTGCTGCCGCGGGGCTCCGTCTCCGCGGTCGACGGGGAGCGGCTCCGCTTCTTCGTGTACTGGAAGGAGACCGGGCGACGGACCGACTACGACCTGTCGGCGCTGTTGCTGCGGGCCGACTACCGCACCGACTCCTGGCTCTCCTACACGTCCCTCACGGGAGTCGGGGGGCGGCATTCGGGCGACATCACCGAAGCCCCCGACGGCGCCTCGGAGTTCATCGAGCTGTCCCTGGGCCGGGTGCGCGGCACGTTCATCGTCCCGCAGGTCGACATCTACGCGGGCGAGAGCTTCGAGGAGGTCGAGGAGTCGTTCTTCGGGTTCATGCTGCGCGACCGTGAGCAGAAGGGCCGGCCGTTCGAGCCGCGCACGGTACGGATGAAGTCCGAGCTGCGCGGGGCGGGCCGGGTGGCGCTGCCGCTGGTGTTCCAGCGCGGGGACGACGGTCGGTGGCGTGCCAAGTGGCTGCACCTGTACCTGCGGGGGATCTCGGAGGCCAACCGGGTCGAGGAGAACCAGGCGTCCGTGTCCATGCTGGTACGGGCCCTCGTGGAGCGGGAGCAGTTGACGGTGAGGTACCTGACCGACCTGATGTCCGACGGCACGGCGCCGGTGGAGCAGTGGGACGGCGAGACGCTTCCGGACGAGCCCGTGACCTACATCGGCCTGGAACGCCCCGAGGGACTGCACCCGGACTCCCGCGTCATCACCCTCGAAAACCTGCGCGACTTGATCCCGGGCTGAGTGCTAGCGTTGTCCACGGCGAGGCCATGAAGGGGCTTCCTTCTCAACTTCCTTTCCTGAAACGAGTTCCTTCGCTCTCCTCGCCGCCGACCTGGTATCCGGGAGGCGCCCACGCGGCGCCTCCCGGTTTCCGTATGCGGCAGGGACTGCGGAGGACTTGGGTCCGCAAGAGGGCTGGGCAGTGCCCTTGCATCGATGTAAAAGACACGCATGAAACCATTTCGCGGCTTCCCAGCCGCCCTCGTGGTCGCGGTCTTGGGCGTCCTCGCCGTGCTGTTGTCGGTCTCCGCCGCCGGACCGGCCAAGGCGGAGCAGACGTCGTTGCGGGCGGCCGACCCGAGCGTCATCCGGGTCGGCTCCACCTACATCTCGGCGCAGTCCACCGGCGGGGGGATCGCGGTGCGGCAGGCGTCCTCCACCGCCGGGCTCGCCTCCGCGCCCGCCCGCCAGGTGTGGTCGGACACGCAGGGGCGCGGGGAGGTGTGGGCACCGGAACTGACCACGGACGGTGGGCGCTACTACATCTACTTCACCGCCGGCCGGGGCGCCGCGCACCGGATGTACGTCATCAGCTCCGCCGGCCCCGACAGTGGCTACGGCGGCGAGACCAGGCTCGCGCTCCCGGACGACAAGTGGGCCATCGACGGCACGATATTCACCTTCAACGGGCAGCGCTGGTTCGTCTGGTCGGGCTGGGCCGGTGACACCAACGTCGAGCAGAACCTCTACATCGCCCGGATGAGCAGCCCCACCACGCCGACCGGGGCCCGGTACATCATCTCCCAGCCCCGGGAGAGCTGGGAGCGGGTGGTCGGCAACCCGTACATCAACGAGGCGCCCGAGGCGATCCGGGACCCCAATGGCCAACTCCACATCGTCTACTCGGCGAACGGCAGCTGGAGCGACCAGTACTGCCTGGCCGACCTGCGGTTGCGGGCAGGAGGTGATCCGACGTACGTGTGGGACTGGTACAAGTCCAACGGCTGCCTCTTCGGCTCCAACCGTTCGACCATGATGACCGGCTGGGACCCCACGCTGTACGTCAATGGGCCCGGCCACCACACCTTCGTCCTGCTCAACGGCGACATCGCCACCAGCCCGCCGGCCGGGCCGCGCTTCCCGCTGATGTTCCACGCGGTGCCCAAGGGGACGCCGTACTCCTGGGACAACCGGTACTGGTACACCGGGTCGTTCGCCTGGTGGGGCGACACCACATACCGGCGCGCCAACGTGCCCGGCCCCACCTCGGACACCGGGTGGGGGCTGAAGTTCTTCGAGTAGCGGGCTCGCCCAGCCGCCGTACGCAAGGGGACTGGACACCATTCGCCGGTTCATCGACCTGGCGGTGACCGCGAAGGCGGCGGCCGACGAGGACGGCGCGTAACTCCCCTGTACGCAGAACGAGATGGGCGCCGCGTGACGGGCGGCGCCCATCTCGTCGGGCGTACGGCCGGAACTGCTCAGTGGCCCGTGCGCCTGCGGTCCTGCTCGAGGTCGCTGCCGGCCACGGACCGGTCGTCCTCGGAGATGTTCTGGTCGTCCAGCAACTGGCCGGCCTCCGAGCCGACGCGCTTGCTGGTGTGGTGCCCGCGCTCGGAGTCCGAGAGGGCGCTGGCCGCGACCGAGCGCTCTTCCGGTGTGGCGTTCGGGTCGCTCATGATGCGTGCGGCTTCGGATGCGTCCATCTTGCCCGTCATGATCGCTGGCCTTCTGTGTCGGGGCGCGTCCTGCCCGCACCCCTCGGTGGGCAGCCCCACGGGCACGCTGCGGCGCTCGCGCGGCTACGGCCGTATCCATGCTACCGACAATCACTGGATATGCCGACAAATATGGACAGACCGCAGCCTCGCAGGTCAGTGGGCTGACAGGCGGCGCGCCAGGTGGTCGGCGGTGGGCGTGCCGCCCGCTCGGGCCACGTCCTCCGGCCGGCCCTCGGCGACGATGCGGCCGCCGTCGTTCCCGGCGCCCGGACCGAGGTCCACGACCCAGTCCGCGGCGGCGACCGTGCGCAGGTCGTGCTCCACCACGACGACCGTGTTGCCGGCGTCCACCAGGCGCTGCAACTGTCCGATCAGCAGGTCCACGTCCGCCGGGTGCAGTCCCGTCGTCGGCTCGTCCAGCAGGTAGAGGCTGTGGCCGCGCGGCGCCCGGTGCAGTTCGCTCACCAGCTTGATGCGCTGGGCCTCGCCACCGGAAAGGGTCGTGGCGCTCTGGCCCAGTGTCAGATAGCCCAGCCCGATGTCGGAGAGCAGTCTGAGGATGCGGGCGGCGGGCTGCACGTCGGCCAGGAAGCCGTGCGCCTCCTCCACGCTCATCGCCAGCACATCGGCGATGGTCTTGTCGCGGTAACGCACCATCAGTGTGCCGGGGTTGTAGCGCGCGCCCTGGCAGACCGGGCAGGGGGAGGTCTCCGTGGGCAGGAAGAGAAGTTCGATGCTGACGACTCCGTCGCCCAGGCAGTGCGGGCAGCGGCCCTGGGCCACGTTGAACGAGAACCGGCTTGCCGTGTAGCCCAGTTCACGCGCGGTCGGCTGGGCGGCGAACAGCTTGCGGACGCTGTCGAACAGGCCGGTGTAGGTGGCGAGGTTCGAGCGCGGGGTACGTCCGATGGGCTTCTGGTCCACGACCACCAGGCGGTTGATGTGCTCAAGTCCCGTACTGGACCGCACCGTCACCCGGTCCTCCGCCAGGTCCCAGACCGGCACCCCGGCCTCCTCCTCGTCGGCGGTCTCCACCGAGGCGGGGTCGCGGGCGATGTCCTCGGCGGTCTCGTCGGCGTGCAGGTGATCGCGAACCGTCTCCGCGAGCGCGCGCCGGACCAGGGTCGACTTGCCGGACCCGGAGACGCCGGTGACCGCCGTGAGGGTGCCGAGCGGGAAACTCGCGTCCAGGTCATGGAGGTTGTGGCCCGTGACCCCGTCCAGGCGCAGCCAGGCGGCCGGTTGGCGCGGTTCCTCGGGCCCCGGCACAGGGGGCGCGTCCAGCGGGAGGTACCGGGCGGTCACCGACTCCGGTGCCTCGCACAGTCCTTGGGTGGGCCCGTTGTAGAGGACCTGGCCGCCGTGCCGGCCGGCGCCCGGACCCATGTCGACGATCCAGTCGGCCGAGGCGAGCACCTGCGCGTTGTGCTCCACCACGAAGACGCTGTTCCCGGCGCTCCTGAGCCGGCGCAGCGCGGTGAGCAGCAGTTCCGTGTCGGCGGCGTGCAACCCGGCCGAGGGCTCGTCCAGCACGTACAGCACGCCG
>NZ_MUNH01000149.1:0-12072 GCF_002154615.1 Streptomyces recifensis | reverse complement strand
TATAAGAGCCAGGGCCCGCACCGACCTGGGCCCCCGCACCCTGCCGACGTACTGAGGGGAAGCCCGATGCGGATCGCCGGCCGGGCGCTGCCCGACGGGAGCTGGTGGGACTGGGAGGCCGCTCGTGATCGTGGCCTTCGAGGCCGGCGGCGGCGGCGGCGAACCGGTCTCCTGCCTCATCGCCGCCGAGGGCGTCGAGATACGGCCGGGACTGGTCCGGCGGGAGGTGCCGGGTCGTCCCGACTGGCCCGGAGTGCACCTGGTCACGGATTAGGATGGACGCCATGGCCAAGACCAGTACGACGACCCAGGGGCTTCGCACGGCGATCGAGCGCAGCGGCTACTACCCGGCCCTCGTGGCCGAGGCGGTGGAGGCCGCTGTCGGCGGCGAGGCAGTTCGGTCGTACCTGGTTCACCAGGAGACCACGTTCGACCAGAACGAGGTCCGCCGCCATGTCACCGTCCTCGTCCTCACCGCCAACCGCTTCATCGTCAGCCACACCGACGAGCAGGCCGCCGACGGCACTTCCCCGACCCCGTACGCCACCACGTCCACCGAGTCCGTGAAGATCGGCCGGATCTCCTCCGTCGTGGTCAGCCGGGTGGTGGCCAACCCCGAGCAGTACACGCCCGGCACCCTGCCCCGCGAGGTCGTCCTCACCATCGGCTGGGGCGCGGTCAGCCGCCTCGACCTGGAGCCCGCCGCCTGCGGCGACCCGAACTGCGAGGCCGACCACGGCTACACCGGCAGTTCCACCGCCGACGACCTCAGCCTGCGGGTGAGCGAGGCCGGGGACGGCCCGGAGACCGTGCGCCAGGCGCTCGCCTTCGCGCAGTCCATCTCCGAGGCGACCGCGGACGTCACCCGCTGATGTCCCAGCCCTCTCCCTGGGACGCCCTCGAACCCCTCGCCCTGTCCTCCGCGCCGCTGCCCGAGTACGGCCACGGCTCCCTCGCCGACCTGCTGCCCACCCTCGCGGCCGGTCTGGGCGTCCCCGGCATGACCCCGGCCATCACCGAGCTGACCCCCGCCGACCGGGTCTGCGTCTTCCTGGTCGACGGCCTCGGCTGGGAGCTGCTGCGGGCCCACCCCGACGAGGCGCCGTTCCTGAACTCCCTGCTCGGCAGCTCGCGCGGCGGCACCGGCCGCCCCCTCACTGCCGGTTACCCGGCGACCACCGCGACCTCGCTGGGCTCCGTCGGCACCGGTCTGCCGCCCGGCGCGCACGGCCTGCCCGGCTACACCGTGCGCGACCCGGACACCGACCGGCTGATGAACCAGCTCCGCTGGCAGCCCTGGACCCCGCCGCACGCCTGGCAGCCGTACCCGACCGTGTTCGAGCTGGCCGACCGCGCCGGAGTCCACGCCGCCCAGGTGTCCTCGCCGCACTTCCAGAACACCCCGCTCACCAAGGTCGCGCTCAGCGGCGGCACCTTCGTCGGCAGCCTCGCCGGCGAGGAGCGCATGGACCTCGCGGCCCAGCAGCTCGCCGCCGGGGACCGCTCACTGGTCTACACGTACTACGCCGAACTCGACGGCGCCGGCCACCGCTACGGCATCGGCTCCGACACCTGGCGCGGCCAGCTCATGTACGTCGACCGGCTCGCCCAGCGCCTGGCCGAGCAGCTCCCCCCGCGCAGCGCGCTCTACGTCACCGCCGACCACGGCATGGTCGACATCCCCTTCGACGAGGAGCACCGCATCGACTTCGACGAGGACTGGGAGCTGCGCGCCGGTGTCTCCCTCCTCGGCGGCGAGGGCCGCGCCCGGCACGTGTACGCGGTGCCCGGCGCGGCGAACGACGTGCTGACCTGCTGGCGCGAGGTCCTCGGCGACCGCTTCTGGATCGCCTCCCGCGACGAGGCGGTGCAGGCCGGCTGGTTCGGGCCGCACGTCGACGAGCGCGTGTACCCGAGGATCGGTGACGTGGTCGCCGCCGCCCACGACGACGTGCTGATCACCGCCTCCGAGCGCGAGCCCAAGGAGTCGCTGATGGTCGGCAACCACGGCTCGATGACCCCCGCCGAGCAGCTCGTCCCCCTCCTCGAAGTCCGTTCCTGACCTCCCCACCCTCCTCTCGCCGAAAGGTGCTCAACCCCTCATGTCCGAGCTGGTGTTCTTCTCCGGAACGATGGACTGCGGGAAGTCGACCCTGGCTCTGCAGATCGAGCACAACCGCTCGGCGCGAGGACTCCAGGGCCTGATCTTCACGCGGGACGACCGCGCCGGCGAGGGCAAGCTGTCCTCCCGCCTCGGCCTGGTCACGGACGCGGTCGAGGCGATGCCGGGCATGGACCTGTACGGCCATGTCGTCGCCCTGATGTCGCGCGGCGGCAAGGTCGACTACGTGATCGTGGACGAGGCCCAGTTCCTCGGGCCCGAGCAGATCGACCAGCTCGCCCGCGTGGTGGACGACCTGGACCTCGACGTCTTCGCCTTCGGCATCACCACCGACTTCCGCACCAAGCTCTTCCCCGGCTCCCAGCGCCTGATCGAGCTCGCGGACCGGATAGAGACGCTCCAGGTCGAGGCGATGTGCTGGTGCGGCGCCCGCGCCACGCACAACGCCCGCACGGTCGGCGGCGAGATGGTGGTGGAGGGCGAGCAGGTGGTGGTCGGCGACGTCAACCGGCCCGCCACGGCCGTCGGCTACGAGGTCCTGTGCCGCCGCCACCACCGCCGCCGGATGACCGCCTCCTCCACCCAGGCCGGCGCCCTCTCCCCGGACGTCCTGCCGGTGACCTCCGCCTGAACTACCCGCGCGGCCGAGGCACCGTCCCCGCCCTGCGCGCCACGCCGAACCGGGCTCCCTGCGGGTCCGTCACCGTGGCGACTCTGCCGTACGGGCCGTCGTGCGCCGGTTCCAGCAGCCGGCCGCCGAGGTCCAGCACCTGGCGGACCGTGGCGTCGGTGTCCGCCACCTCGAAGTGCGGCAGCCAGTGCGCGCCCAGGGCGCGGGGGAGACCGTGCCCCATCCCGCGCAGGGCCACCACCGGACGGCCGCCGCTGCGCAGGGTGATGTGGTCCGGGGCCGACGGCGGCTCCGCCTCGTAGCCGAACACCCGCGCGTAGAACGTCGTCACGCGCACCGCCGACACCGTCCGCAGCTCGGTCCACGCGGGCAGACCCGGTCCGCGGGCGCCCTTCGGGGCGGGGTGGGCCCAGGCGGTGCAGAAGCCGAAGACCGCGCCGGAGGGGTCGGCGGCGATGGCGACCCGGCCGTTCTCACCCGCGTCCAGCGGGCCGACCGCCACCGTGCCGCCGGACAGCCGCACCCGCTCGGCGGTGAGGTCCACGTCGTCCGAGGCGAGATAGGGCGTCCAGGCGGCCGAAAGCCCCGCGCCCGCGGGGAGTTGGTTGATGACGGCCACCTCCCGGCCGCCCACCGACGCCCGCACCGGGCGGCCGAGCGGGCCGGCCCGGAACTCCCAGCCGAACACGGCCCCGTAGAACTCCTCGGCGGCGTCCGCCGCCCGCGTCATCAGGCTCACCCAGCACGGCGTGCCGGGCGCGTGCGGCGCTCGTGGGCCGGCCGACTCCGGTGCCTCGGTCATCGCTCACTCTCTCTCCGGTCCCTCATGGGGGCCGCGTCGCATCCGCTCCCCGCGGGCCGGGCCGGTAGCCCGCGCCCGCGTGCCCGCTCCGCCACCGGTACGGGGTGGCACGCGGGCCGGCGGAAGGTCCGGTCGGCCGCCGTCCGCCCTCCGGGCGATGACCGGCGAGCGCCGCCGAACGCACACTGTGTGCCCGATACCGTACGCCGTGTGATCGGGGCTGTCCGGCCGAGCAGAGTAGTGGCAGCCGGGCGTGGCGGCCACCCCGTGCGCGAGGATGGCGCCATGACAGTCATCATCACCGCCGACGAACTGGCCCGGGACCTGGCCGGACCGACCCCGCCGACGCTGCTGGACGTACGCTGGCAACTGAGCGCGCCGGACGCGCCCGCCTTCGACGCCCGTGCCGCCTACGAGGCGGGCCACCTGCCCGGCGCGGTCTTCGTGGACCTGGACCGGGAGCTGGCCGCGCCCCCCGGCCCACGTGGCCGCCATCCCCTGCCGGACCTCGCGGAGTTCGGCGCCGCGATGCGCCGCGCGGGCGTCTTCGCCGGCACCCCGGTCGTCGTGTACGACGGCGGCCAGGGCTGGGCGGCCGCCCGTGCCTGGTGGCTGCTGCGGGCGACGGGTCACCCGAACGTGAGGGTGCTCGACGGCGGGTTGACGGCATGGGAGGGCCCGCTGTCCACGGAGGTACCGACCCCGGCCCAGGGCGACTTCGAGCCCCTGCCGGAGCCGGCCGGCGTCCTCGACGCGGACGGCGCGGCCCGACTCGCGGGCTCCGGCGTACTGCTCGACGCCCGCGCGGGGGAGCGGTACCGGGGAGAGGTGGAGCCCATCGACCGGGTCGGCGGCCACATTCCGGGCGCGCTGTCGGCGCCGACCATGGAGAACGTCGGCCCCGACGGCCACTTCCTCCCCGCCGCCGACCTCCGCGACCGCTTCAAGGCCCTCGGCGTCTCCGGCGACGCCCCGGTCGGCGTCTACTGCGGCTCCGGCGTGTCCGCCGCCCACGAGGCGCTGGCCCTGGCGATCGCGGGCATCCCGGCCGCGCTGTACGTGGGCTCGTGGTCGGAGTGGTCCAACGACCCGTCCCGCCCGGTCGCGGTGGGGCCGGACCCGCGCTGAGAAAGCGTGAGGGGTGGAGCGCACCCGCACTCCACCCCTACGGTGCTGCCAACTCCTGCTATTCCTGCTTCTTGCGCCGGGTGCCGAACACGATCTCGTCCCAGCTCGGCACGGCGGCCCGGCGGCCGGGGCGCACCCCGTCGGCCTCGGCCTGACGGTCCGTCGCGCCGGTCAGCCGGTCGCGGTGGCTGGAGACGGCGCGGGGCATCAGTACGTCCGCGTAGGCGGAACCTGCCGACGCGGCGGACGCCGGAGGCTCCTCCTCCATGACCTCCTCGGCCGGCTCCTCCGGAGGCTCCGGCGGCCGCTCGGGCACCACCAGGTCGCCCCGGAAGCTCGGCACGGCCTCCAACAGGCTGGTCAGGGAGTCACGTTCACCCGTGGACTCCTCGACGGGCTCGGACGGCTGCGCGGGCAGGCTGGGCCGCTCCCGGTCGCCCCGGTCCAGCGCGCGGTCCATGCCGCGGTCGCGCGGCAGCCGTGCGATACGCGGGACGAACGGGAAGCTGGGCTCCGGCACCGCGAGGTCGTCGGACTCGCCGATCAGCGAACGCGCCTCGTCGTCGACGGCCTGGACGAGCCGCCGGGGCGGGTCGTACGTCCAGCTCGCCGAGTGCGGCTCGCCCGCGACCAGGTAGACGAGCAGGACCTCCCAGGTGCCGTCGTCGCGGCGCCAGGAGTCCCACTGGACGGTGTCCTTCTCCGCGCCCCGCAGCAACAGCCGCTCCTGCACGGCCTCGCCGAGCAGCGGGCCGGAGTTCTCGCCGGGGCGGCGGACGGGGGTCTTGCGGGCGCGCTCGGCCATGAAGGCGCGCTCGGCGAGCACCGGCCCCTCGAAGCGGCGGACCCGGTCGACGGGGATGCCGGCGAGCTGGGCGACCTCTTCCGCGGTGGCACCGGCTCGTATCCGCGCCTGGATGTCGCGGGGGCGGAGGTGGCTCTCCACCTCGATCTCGATCTGGCCGAGGCGGGGGCGGTCACCGCGCACGGCGGCGCGCAGCCGCTCGTCGATCGGAAGGGTGTACTCCGTCGCGTCGGCAGCCTTGAGCACCAGCCGTGTGCCGTCATTCGAGACGGCCACGACACGCAGTTCGGGCATGGGGACCTCCCGGATGGTGCCTGCCGACGTCACGTGCGTCGCTGCTTCCGCTAGTCGAGTGTGGCCTGCCCGAGCGCAACCTGCCACAACCTTGCCGAGTTGCCCGGCGTGTCGGGCGCGAGCCGAGCACCGCCGTTATGGCACGGTTACCTGTTCGCAACGCTGAGTGACGAACTCCATCACCCTGTGCAACTCTCCCCCTCCTGGCGGCCCTGCGGGGCTCCGGACATCCCGATGGGACACCGGTGCCCAGGGCTCGCAACAGTACTCCATTCGGGCCATGCGCGTCGTTCGGCGCGCCCGTCAACTTCTGCCGGGGGGTGCGACTTGGCCGCTCGTGGGCGGGTTCCGGCCGTCACCAACGTGGCGAAGTTCACGCAATCCGGCGAAACGGAACTAATGGCTTCGTTCGCACGTCCCTCACTCGTCACCTGTCGGCAGCAGCCGGCGCCGAGCAAGGGAAAGGCAGCGGGTTCCGGGTATGCGTGAAACGCCCGATGCGGGTCGGAAGCGGTTCGACCTGAACGTCCCCCAGGTCGCGGGCAGCGCGCTCGCGGCGGTCGTGGCGGCCAAGATGGCTTCCTACTTCGGGGTGTACGGCACAATCCTGGGCGCCGGAGTGGTCAGCATCGTCGCCACCTGCGGCGGCTCGGTCTTCCAGCAGTTCTTCCGGCGCACGGGCGAGCAGCTCCGCGAGGCCCGGGACCCCACCCGGTCCCGTACGCCGGCCGTCGCCGGTCAGCCGGTGCCGCAGCAGGAGCCGGTGCCGGGGGAGTTCACCGAGGGCACCGTCTACCGGGCGAAGGTCAAGAGCTGGAAGCGACCGCTGCTCGCGGCCGCCCTGGTCTTCGGGGTCACCATGGGCGGCATCACCGTCTACGAGGCGGCGTCCGGCAACAGCTTCAGCGGCGGCTCGGGGACCACGGTCAGTGACGCGGTCGGCGGCCACGACTCCTCCCGCCACCGCAGGGGCGACGACCCCGCGCCCGCCACCACGCCTTCCGGCACCACGGGCCCCACCGGCGAGAACCCGGCCGGGGGCGGCTCCGCCACCACCCGGCCGACGACGCCCGAGACGCCGCGTACCCCGAGCGACGGGCCGAGCGGCGCGCCCGGCGAGGGCGCGACCACCCCGGCCCCGGCACCGAGCGACGGCGCGACCGACCCGGCGCCCACTACCCCAGAACCCTCCGCAAGTAGTCGTTCTGGAACAGCCGTTCCGGGTCCAGCCGGTTCCGCAACGCCGTGAACTCGGCGAAGCGCGGATACACCCCTTCGAGGTACCCCGCGTCCCGCGTGTGCACCTTTCCCCAGTGCGGCCGCCCCTCGTGCGCGGTGAACACGCGCTCCGCCGCGCTGAAGTACGCCTGGTACGGGGTGCCCCGGAACATGTGGACCGCGATGTAGGCGCTGTCCCGGCCCGAGGCGGTGGACAGGGCGATGTCGTCGGCCGGGGCGGTACGCACCTCGACCGGGAAGCTGACCCGCAGCCCGGACCGCTCGATCACCGCCCGCAGCTCCCGCAGCGTCTCGGCCAGGGCCGCGCGCGGCACCGCGTACTCCATCTCCACGAACCGCACCCGGCGTGGCGAGGTGAACACCCGGTACGGGATGTCGGTGTAGGACCGCGCGGACAGGGCCCGGCTGGAGACCCGGGCGATGGCCGGGACGGAGACGGGGGCGGCGCGCCCCACCCACTGCACCGCCTGGAAGACCCCGTTGGACAGGAACTCGTCCTCGAACCAGCCGGCCACCCGGCCCACCGGCTGCGCGGGGCCCTCGCTGCGGTTGTTGCGCTTGGTGTTGGTACTGCCGGTGTGCGGGAACCAGTAGAACTCGAAGTGCTCGTTCTCCGCCCAGAGTTGGTCGAACTCCGCCAGCACCCGGTCGAGCGGCATCGGCTCCTCGCGGGCGGTGAGCAGGAACAGCGGCTCGACGGCGAGGGTCAGCGCGGTGACGACACCCAGGGCGCCGAGGCCGATCCGGGCGGCCGCGAAGATCTCGGGGTTCTGCTCGGCGGAGCAGGTGAGCACGGAGCCGTCGGCGGTGACGAGTTCGAGCCCGGTGATCTGGGCGGCTATGGAGCCGGACTCCCGGCCGGTGCCGTGGGTGCCGGTGCTGGTGGCCCCGGCGACGGTCTGCTCCATGATGTCGCCCATGTTGGTGAGCGACAGACCCTCGCGCGCCAGCGCCGCGTTGAGCCGCTTCAGGGGGGTGCCCGCCTCGACCGTGACGGTCATGGCGGCGCGGTCGATGGCGCGGATGCCGGTCAGCAGATCGGGGCGGATCAGCACCCCGTCCGTGGCGGCGACGGAGGTGAAGGAGTGCCCGGTGCCCACCGCCTTCACCCGCTGCCCGCGTTCGGCGGCCGCGCGCACCTCGGCGGCCAGTTCCCCGACCGAGGCCGGCGTCACCTGCCGGGCGGGCCGGGCGATGACATTGCCGCCCCAGTTACGCCACGTTCCGTGCTTCCCGTTCGCCGTGCTGCTCAACGGTGCCTCCCCGCCCCGTGACCGGCCTGCGCAGCCGGCGGTACCCGAGGAAACCGACCACGACCGCGGCGGCCCCGGCGGCCACCGGGACCCCGTACCCGGCGCGCGCGCCGGCCGCGTCGATCACCCAGCCCGCCATGGCGGAGCCGAGCGCGACCCCGACCGCCAGACCGGTACTCACCCAGGTCATGCCCTCGGTGAGGTTCGCGCGAGGTACGTGCTTTTCGATGAGGGACATCGTCGTGATCATCGTCGGCGCGATGGACAGCCCCGCAACGAACAGTGCCGCGGCCAGAAGTGCCAGGTTTCCGACCAGTAGGAGTGGGATCATACTCATGGCCATCGCGCCCACGCCCAGCAGCCACCGGCGCTGCGCCGGACCGGAGAAGCGCAGCAGGCCGAAGACCAGGCCCGCGACGCACGAACCGGCCGCGTAGAGCGCGAGGACGACGCTGGCCGCCCCCTTGTGGCCGCGCTCGTCGGCGAAGGCGACGGTGACCACGTCGATCGCGCCGAAGATCGCGCCCGTGGCCACGAAGGTCGCCACCAGCACCTGGAGTCCGGGGGAGCGCAGCGCGCTGCCGGTGCTGTGGTCCTCTCGCGGATGCGGCACCGGCTCCGTGCCGCGCTGGGCGGTCAGCCAGAAGACGCCGACGGCCAGGAAGCAGGCCGCGAGCAGCGGGCCCGCCTCCGGGAACCAGGCGGTGGAGAGGCCGATCGACAGGATCGGCCCGAAGATGAAGCAGACCTCGTCGACGACCGACTCGAACGAGTAGGCGGTGTGCAGCCTCGGGTCGCCGGCGTACAACGCGGCCCAGCGGGAGCGGATCATCGCGCCGAGGCTGGGCACCGCGCCGACCCCTGCCGCGAAGGCGAACAGCGTCCAGTCCGGCCAGCCGAAGTGCGCGGCGAGCAGCAGTCCGGCGCCGGCCGCGAGCGCCACCAGGGTCGCGGGGCGCAGCACCCGGCGCTGTCCGTGCCGGTCCACCAGGCGGGAGATCTGCGGTCCGAGCGCGGCGGCGGAGAGCGCCATGGTGGCGGAGAGGGCTCCCGCGAGGCCGTAGCGGCCGGTGAGCTGGGAGATCATCGTGACTACGCCGATACCCATCATCGACAGCGGCATCCGGCCGACGAGACCCGCGGCGGAGAAGCTCTTGGTGCCCGGTTCGGTGAACAGGGCGCGATAGGGGCTGGGCACGCGGGGCTCCGTCTGGACTGCTCAGTAAGGCGCGAAGTGAGTGGATACAGCTTACAAGTTAGGTCACCCTAACGCAGCCGGATTCCGGCCGGGACGAATTGGTGTGAAGAGCTGCTTTCCCGGCACGGCCCCGTGCCGTTTCCGCCCTGTCGGCGGCGGGTGGCAGGATCGAGTCATGCCAGACGCGCTCGATGTCACCCCCTATGACGCCCTGCTCCTGCTCTCCTTCGGCGGTCCCGAGGGCCCGGACGACGTGGTCCCGTTCCTGGAGAACGTCACGCGCGGCCGCGGCATCCCCAAGGAACGCCTCAAGGAGGTCGGGCAGCACTACTTCCTGTTCGGCGGGGTCAGCCCGATCAACGAGCAGAACCGCGAGCTGCTGGACGCCCTCCGCAAGGACTTCGCCGACCACGGGCTGGACCTGCCGGTCTACTGGGGCAACCGCAACTGGCAGCCGTACCTCGCCGACACCCTGCGCGAGATGACCGCCGACGGCCGCCGCCGCGTGCTGGTCCTCGCCACCAGCGCCTACGCCTCCTACTCGGGCTGCCGCCAGTACCGGGAGAACCTGGCCGACGCGCTCGCCACGCTGGAGGCGGAGGGGCTGACGCCGCCCGAGGTCGACAAGCTCCGGCACTACTTCAACCACCCCGGTTTCGTCGAGCCCATGGTCGACGGGGTGCTGCGGTCGCTGGCCGACCTCCCCGACGAGGTGCGCGACGGCGCCCACATCGCCTTCACCACCCACTCCATCCCGCTCGCCGCCGCCGACACCTCCGGTCCCGTCGAGGGCCACGGCGACGGCGGCGCCTATGTGGCCCAGCACCTGGACGTGGCCCAGCTGATCGCCGACGCCGTCCGCGAGCGGACCGGCGTCGACCACCCCTGGCAGCTCGTCTACCAGTCCCGCTCCGGTGCCCCGCACATCCCGTGGCTGGAGCCGGACATCTGCGACCACCTTCAGGAGCGGCACGCCGCCGGGGTCCCGGCCGTGGTGATGGCCCCCATCGGCTTCGTCTCCGACCACATGGAGGTCCTCTACGACCTCGACACCGAGGCCACCGCCAAGGCGGCGGAACTGGGCCTGCCGGTACGCCGCTCGGCCACCGTGGGCGCCGACCCCCGGTTCGCGGCCGCCGTCCGCGACCTGGTCGTGGAGCGGTCCGGCACCGAGCGCGGCCGCGAGACCACGCCGTGCGCCCTGGGCGCGCTCGGCGCGAGCCACAACGTCTGCCCGGTCGGCTGCTGCCCGGCCCGCACCCCGCGCCCCGCCGCCGCGGGCGCCGACAGCCCCTACGCGTAAGGAGACCCGTGACCGACCCCCTCCACTCCGAACTGCTCCAGCTCGCCCGGGACGCCGCCCGGCAGGCGGGTGCGCTGCTGCGGGACGGGCGGCCGGCCGACCTCGCGGTGGCGGCGACCAAGTCCAGCCCGGTCGACGTCGTGACCGAGATGGACCTGGCCGCCGAGAAGCTGATCGTGGACCTGATCTCCGGGCGCCGTCCCCACGACGGGTTCCTCGGCGAGGAGGGCGCCAGCACCGAGGGCACCAGCGGGGTCCGCTGGGTGATCGACCCGCTCGACGGCACGGTCAACTACCTGTACGGGCTGCCGACCTGGGCGGTGTCGATCGCGGCCCAGGTGGACGGGGAGACCGTGGCCGGAGTGGTTGCGGCCCCGATGCGCGGTGAGACCTACCAGGCCGTGCTCGGCGGGGGTGCCCGGGCCACCGGCGCCTGGGAGGGCGAGCGCCCGCTGGCCTGCCGCCCGCCGGCCCCGCTCGACCAGGCGCTGGTCTCCACCGGCTTCAACTACGTCGCCGAGGTGCGCGCCCGGCAGGCGGAGATCGCGGCCCGGCTGATCCCGCTGGTCCGCGACATCCGGCGCGGCGGTTCGGCGGCGATCGACCTGTGCGACCTGGCCTGCGGCCGGCTCGACGGGTACTACGAGCGCGGGCTGCACCCGTGGGACGTGGCCGCGGGGGACCTCATCGCGCGGGAAGCGGGCGCCGTGACCGGCGGACGGCCCGGAGAGCGCCCCTCGGCCGAGCTGACGCTCGCCGGTACCCCCGCCGTCTTCGAGCCCCTCCAGCGGCTGCTGGGGGACTTCGGCGCCTGGCGGGACTGAACCGCGCGGGGCGGGTCAGGCGGGGGTGACCCCGACCTCGACCCCGTGCTCGGCGGCGAGACGGCGCAGGTCGTCCAGCTCACCCTGCTCCACGTCGACGAGGAAGTAGTCCCCCTCGTCACGCGCCCGCGTCAGATCGGACTCGGTCGCCTTTATGCGCTGCAGAAGTCCCGTGGTGAAAGCGTCCATGCTGCGCCCCCTCGTCCTGGGTCGTGGGTCGGTGGCACGGGATGTGCCGGGTCAAGGAAGGGGCGATCATCGCCGCGGGTGCCCAGCGCTGCCCTGCTGGGCGGCGACGGTGCCGGACACCCGCGCCCGCTCCGCCGAGTGATCGCGGAGTACCGCATGGTGCTGCGGCACATGCAGAGCGTGATCGCGGGGTGTAAAGCCGTCCTCCCCTTCCGCTTCAGCGCGGAAACCTCGCCGGCGGGAGAAATTCCGGCATTCGCGTCCCGCCCCCTCCGTCCCAGCGG
>NZ_MUNH01000148.1:0-2857 GCF_002154615.1 Streptomyces recifensis | reverse complement strand
GCGGTGGGGTAGCGCCTACTGGGCGGTGCGGGGGAAGGAGACCTCCACGCGGCGGTTCTTCTTGCGGCCCGCTTCGGTCGCGTTGTCGGCGATGGGGTACTGCTCGCCGTAGCCGCGTACCTCGAAGGTGACGTCGGGGGCGTTGAGGTCCTGGTCGAGTACGGCCTGTACGGCGTTGGCCCGGCGCTTGGAGAGGACGTCGCCGTGGGCGGAGGAGCCGAGGTTGTCGGTGAAGCCGAAGACGCGTACGCGGGTGGCCTTCTGCTTCTCGATCTCCTCGGCGATCGCGGTGATGCGGGCGCGGGCCTCCGGGCCGAGTTTGGCGCTGTCCTTGCCGAAGAGGACTTCTGCCTGGAGGGCGAAGGTGACGTCCGCGTTGGTGTCCTCGCGGCGCTCGTCCCCGCTCTGGTCCTCGACGACCGACTTGATGTCCAGCACCTTCGCTCCCGCGAGGGTGGCGCCCTCCGGCAGCTTCAGATCCGGATCGGTGGGGTCCACCTCCACAGGCGCGGCAGCACTCGGCTCCGTACCGGGCGGCTCACTGGGCCCGTCCGCGTGGGCGGGCGCCAGGGGGGTGAGAAGGGCCGCGGCGGCGGCGGTCACGAGGAGGCGGGCGAGACGGGTGGTGGTCACGGGGGGGCCTCAGTCGGAGATTTTGAAAGTGGCGGTCGGGAAAGTGGGCAGTTGGAAGTCGACCTCCGATGTGTTCTCCGGAGGCGCCGGGAACTGCATGAAGACCGCGAGTGTGGCACCGGACTTGAGGGCCGAGAAGCCCGTCGTCGTCAGAGGGCGTCCGTCCGTGTCGCGCAGGACGTAGTAACGCTTCTTGCCCTTCGGGTCGACGAGGGTCGCACCTCCGAGGGACCTGCCGTTTCGGATGATCTCTGTTTCGTCGCCGCTCAGGGCCGACGGAATGACAAGGTCCTTGGCGCCGTCGTTCCGCAGATTGCCGTTCACCGTGACGAAGCCTCCCGAGTCACGCTTTGCGGAAGTGATCTGGAGAGTGAGCCCGTCCGATCCCTTCAGCTCCGCCAGCGGGTCGTCCGACTGCCCTTCCTGCGTACTCGGATTCGAGCCACCGGACTTGGTGGCGGAGGCCGAGGCGTCCGGCTTCTTGTCATCACCGCCCCCACCTCCGCAGCCCACCGCACCAAGGGCAAGGACGGCAGCTACGGACAGGGCTGCCACGCCCCTGGCGGTCCGCCGCCCGGTGTAACGCATACTCATGGCTGAATTCCTTTACGCGTCGATCGCCTGTCAGTCGGCGGCCAGGTGGACATCGAAGAGGTCCTGCGGCTCGGGCAGATGAGTGAGATCGTCCGGGTCCAGATCCCAGTCACGGTCCTTGCAGGACAGTCGCGGCAGCACGTCACCGTGCGCCCCTTCTCCAGGCTTCTCGAACGTGCAGAGGGCTTCGATCACGGCCCTCGCGGACGCCGTCGACTTGAAATTCTCCGTGCCCGGGACGATGGAATGACCAACCGACTTATCGGTCTTGGCCTCGACCGTGAAGGCGAGCGGCCCGTCCTGTGCGCACTGTGCGCCGGCCTCGTTCTGGGCCGCCAGTTCCTCGGCCCGCCAGCAGGAGTCCGGCACCGGGACCTCACCGTCGAAGACGGCCCCCCACTTGGTGGGGTCCAGAATGTCGTCGACCCATTTCCCCACCAGCAGATCGCGCCTGTCCTGGGCCGCTGCCAGGGCCGCCGCATCGGCTGCGGTCTGAGCACCGCCGCGGTTCACCGAGGCCTGGCCGACCGCCAGATACGCCAACGCGAGAAAGAGCAGGCCCGCCACCACGGTGATGTAGATGGGGAAGGCCTGCCCTGTGTCCCGACGGAGGCGCGCGCCGGTCAGCCGCCGGTCACCTCGGAGATCTTCTGGGTGATCGCGTCGAAGATCGACTGGCCGATACTCGTACCCGTGATCGCCAGTACGATCGCCACGACCACCGCGATGATGCCGAGGTATTCCACCGCGGTCTGCCCCGTGTCGCTGCGGGCGGCGCGGGCCCGCAGGCTCGCAATGGCGGTGTTGAACCAAGCACTCATGGTGTTCCCCTCCGGATTTGTCTCCGATCCGCGCACCGTAGGGCGGTAAGAGGAGGCGGGCCCAGGGCCCGTGGGCCCAGCGTTGGGCCCATTGCGCACGGCTGAACGCCATCTCACGCCACCCCCAGCCACTTCGCGGTCGCCTGGGATCTGTTGGTGGTGTGGAGTTTGGCGAAGATGTGGTTGATGTGGTTCTTGACGGTCTTCTCGCTGATGAAGCAGGCGGCGGCGATCTGATGGTTCGTCATACCGGATGCGACGAGGTCCATGATCTCCGCCTCCCTGGTGCTCAGTTGAAAACTCGACCGGAATGACTGTCCCACAGAGGATTGCATGTGCGAAAGGGTTTTTGCAGACATCTCCCAGCGAGAAGCGGGAAGTTCAGGTTCCGCGTGTGCACTCGCACCCGGCCCGACCGCCGGAGGCAACAGCGCGCGCACCGCCCCCGGCGTCACATGCGGACGCCCCTCGCACACATCCCGCACCGCCCGCACCAACTGCTCCGTGCCGAATTCCCCGTGCACCAGATATCCCCCCGCCCCCAGCCGCAAAGCCTCCCGCACGGTCTCCGTCTCGTGGCTGTAGGTCAGCATCATGACGGGCGCCAGCCGGACCAGGTGGGGCAATGCCGAGATTCCGTCGACACCCGGCATCCGGACGTCGAGAAGGACGATGTCCGGCCGGTGCGCCAGCGCGGCCTCGTACGCCTCGCGCCCGTCCGCCGCCTCGGCCACCACGGTGGTGTCCTCGCGGCCGGAGAGAAGCGCGGTGAGGCCCGCGCGGACCACGGGGTTGTCGTCGGCGACCAC
>NZ_MUNH01000147.1:188-3189 GCF_002154615.1 Streptomyces recifensis | reverse complement strand
CCGCACCGCCGACCGCCTGGGCGAGGCCACCGCTCTCGTCAACCTGGCCGTGGTCCAGTCCGCCCAGGGCGACCTCGACACCGCCCTGGCCAACTGCACCCGAGCAGCCGCCCTGGCCCGCCAGGAGGGCAACCCGCACACGGAGATGCTCGCCCTCCTCCACCTCTCCCGCACCCACCTCACCTCCGGCGCTCCGGACCAGGCCCTCCACGTCGCCCGGACGGCCCTCAATCTCGGCCCCGAACACGAGGAGGCCGCCCGTACCTCTCTCCTCCACACGGTGTGCGGCGAGGCCCACCTGGCCCTCGGCAACAAGACCGAAGCCCTCGCCCTCCTGGAACGCGCCGCCGACGAGGCGGAGTCCACGGGCTACGACGAGGGCGCGGTACGCGCCCTGGCGGCCCTGCTCCGGGCAAGCGGCCGGGCGGACCACCGCCGACGGCACGAGAAGGCGGCACGGAGGCTGGCGGGGGAGGAGCCGTAGTCGGCCGCCACCGGCCCAGGGGCCACGCGTCAGAAGGACGTCAGCCGGACGTCAGCGGGACGGCAGTGGGGGCGGTGAGAGTTGAGGTGTCAGCAGGTCAGTGGCTGGCCGACGGTTCGGAAGGGCCGTCGTCGACGTCTCACCTCCCGGGGGAAAGAATCATGAACGCTCCGCGCCGCACGGCACTGTTCTCCGTCGCTGCTTCCGCCGCGCTCGCCCTGTCGCTGACCGCCTGCCAGAGCGGGGAGGGGACCAAGGCCGAGGGGGCGGCGCCGGCTGCCGAGGACTCGGTCTCCGCCTCCACCGCTGCCTCCCCGCCCGCCGCCGGTGCGAGCACCAGCGGCAACACCGGCTCCGGCACCAGCACCGCCGTGGGGACCGCGCACAGGTCCGGCTCCACGTCCTCCGGGGCGCAGAAGGGCACCACCACGCCCCTCTGCCGGGCCCGGGACGTCAAGGTCAGCTCCGAGCGTCAGGACGGGCCGCCCTACACCCACATCGTCCTGACCGCGCGGAACACCTCGGGTCACCGTTGCGAGATGGCCGGGTTCCCGCACATCCAGTTCCTGGAGAGCCACAAGCAGGACGTGCCGTCCGTGGCGAAGAGCAAGCCGGCCGCGCCGACGGTGCTGAACCCCGGTGACCCGGCGTACGTGCTGGTCAAGCTGTCCGACGGGGGAGTGGACGAGGACAACGAGGTGGTGAACGCCTTCCAGCTGGTGCTGGAGGGCGACTCCACCGTCATCGCGGTGGACTCCTCGGCCGGCGGGGGTCTCGCCGTCGACCCCGCGAAGACGCTCACCGGCTACTGGACGACCGAACTGCGCAACGGCGCCGACGACTTCTGACCCCTGCCCCCTGAGCACCCCCCCTCGGGAGAGGAAGATCACCCGTGGGGGCGCGGTCTTGGCCAGGCAGGGCGCACGCGGTACCGTCGGGGCGATATCGACGACGGCGAAACGGAAGCCGGTGAGAAACCGGCACGGTCGCGCCACTGTGTGCGCGGTCCCTCACGGGGCCGCGCGAGTCAGACCCGTGGCCGTCGTCCTGTGCACCACCGAGATGGGACGCGAACTCCCAGAGGAGGTACTGCCATGGCGCAGTCCGTCGCTCAGCCGACAGCCGGAAACCCCGCCGTTCCCGCCAAGCTGCCGCTGAAGGAGGTAGCGCCCTGGGCGGTCTTCTTCGGCGTCCTCATGCTGGTCCTGCTGTACTTCGTCGGCGCCGAGCAGGGCGCCACCTCCGTGTTCAACGGCACGGACGTCCACGAGTGGGTGCACGACGCCCGCCACCTGCTCGGCTTCCCCTGCCACTGACGCGAGGGACGCCGCGCACCCATGAACTCCGCAACCGTGAGAAACCTCCTCGTGCGGGGCATGCTCGCCGGCCTCGGCGCCGGCGTGCTCGCCCTGATCGCCGCGTACTTCCTCGGCGAGCCCAGCGTGGACAGCGCCATCAGCTTCGAGGGCCACCACTCCCACGAGCACGAGGTGGAAGTGGTCTCCCGCTCGCTCCAGTCCACCGCCGGACTGGCCACCGGCGTCCTCGTCTACGGGGTCGCCTTCGGCGGCATCGCCGCGCTGGCCTACTGCTTCGCACTCGGCCGCGTCGGCCGCTTCGGCCCCCGCGCGACGGCGCTGCTGCTCTCCGGCACCGCGCTGGTCGCCGTGTACGTCGTGCCGTTCCTGAAGTACCCGGCCAACCCGCCCTCGGTCGGCGATGCCGACACCATCGGCAAGCGCACCACGCTGTACTTCCTGATGATGCTGCTCAGCGTGCTCCTGGCGGTCGGCGTCACCCTGCTCGGCAAACGCCTCGCCCCACGCCTGGGTAACTGGTACGCGACCCTGATCGCCGTAGCCGCCTTCGCCCTGCTGACCGGGCTGGCGTACGCCTTCCTGCCGGTCGTCAACGAGGTGCCGGAACACTTCCCGGCCACCCTGCTGTGGCGCTTCCGCCTCTCCGCTCTGGCCATCCAGACGGTGCTGTGGGCCGGATTCGGCCTGCTCTTCGGCGAGTTGGCCGAGCGGCTGCTGAACCCCCGCCCCGCGGTGGCACGCAGCACCGGCCAGGCGGTCGCCGCCTCCCACTGAGCCGGACATGACGACGAGAGGGGCCCCGGAGATCCTCCGGTGCCCCTCTCATTCGGCCCCAGGCCGCACGCCGGATGCGCTGCGCCCTTCGGGCCTCGGCCCCGGCTACTCACCCCCGAGCGCACGCCCCAGCCGCAGGTTCCAGCGTCCGGCCCGCCCCGACAGTTCCGTCGCGGTGAGGGGTGCCGCGTCCAGTCGCCAGAAGGTGCCGACGGGCAGACCCAGGGCGTGTACGACGGCCGCCCGCACCACCTCGGGCTCCACGACGGCGACCGTCCGGCCCTCGGGCACCGACTCCAGCCAGCGCCCCACCCGTGCGCACACCTGGCGCACCGACTCGCCGCCCGGTGCCGCGCAGTCCGGGTCGGCCAGCCACCGGGTCACCGCCTGCCCCTCCACCGCGCCGACCTCGGCCAGCGTGCGC
>NZ_MUNH01000147.1:0-168 GCF_002154615.1 Streptomyces recifensis | reverse complement strand
CAACGCCTCCGCCGCCACCCGTGCCCGGGCGGCTCCGGTCTCGTCGATGGACGAGGACCCGTCGTAGAACCGGGCCTCCCGCAGCGCGGGCCCGATGGCGGGCGAGACGAGCACCAGCCGACTGGTCACCCGGAAAACCTCCTGACGACGAGAACACGTACCGGCCCC
>NZ_MUNH01000146.1:0-565 GCF_002154615.1 Streptomyces recifensis | reverse complement strand
GTCCTCGCCGACCACCAGCCGGGTGGCCACCACCCGGTCGGCGCCGAGCAGCTCGCCGATCGGCTCCACGACCTCCGCGCCGGACGTCGACACGATCACGACGTCCCGGCCCGCCGTGTGGTGCTCCTCGATCAGCGAGGCGGCCTCGTCGTAGATGATCGGGTCGATCAGGTCGTGCAGGGTCTCGGCCACGATCTCCTTGACCTGGCGCACGTTCCAGCCCCGGCAGAGGGCGGAGAGGTACTCCCGCATGCGCTCCATCTGGTCATGGTCCAAACCGCCGGCCAGGAAGACGAACTGGGCATAGGCGGTGCGCAAGGCCGCTCTGCGGTTGATCAGTCCGCCTTGGTAGAAGGACTTGCTGAAGGTGAGCGTGCTGGACTTCGCAATGACCGTCTTGTCCAGGTCGAAGAAGGCCGCTGCGCGAGGCAAGGAGTGGTTTTCCACGTCCCTGAGCATAGGCGCCCACCATTCGGCGTAAGGTGGGGCGTGTGGGTTTGCCTGAGAGGCCTCTCGGGTACACCATGGAAGTCACGGATCGTTCGCGACCGTGCTAACCCCGGCC
>NZ_MUNH01000145.1:0-25329 GCF_002154615.1 Streptomyces recifensis | reverse complement strand
GTCGGCACGGGTGACGAACTCCGGGTGCAGGACGTCATGTTCGACCCCGAGGGCGGCCGTCACGTCCGCTTCCAGCGCGCCCACAGCGGCATGCCGGTGCTCGGCGGCGACCTCGTCGTCCACCTCGACCGGCAGCTCGCCTACACGGGCGTGACCACCGCGGCCGGCCAGTCCGTACAGGCCACAGCCTCCGACGCCCGGATCACCCCCAGGCAGGCAGCCGCCAAGGCGGCCGACGCCGCCGAGGGTGACGCCGGAACCGCCGAACTGGTCGTCGACGCGCGCGACGGCGAGACCGCGCTCGCCTACCGGGTCACCGTCACCGGCAGTGCCCTGGACGGCGCGAGCGGCACCCGCACGGTCGTCGTGGACGCCGTCACCGGCGATGTCCGCAGCAACACGCCGGACGCGGACGAGTTCCTCTCGCCCAAGCTCCGCAAGGCGCTGCGGGCGCACGGCGAGACGGTCACCCCGTCCACGTCCGCCCAGAGCACGCCGGGCCTCCTCGCGGGCATCACCTCGGGCGCCTCGGGCTACCCGGCGACCGCGCGCGGCACCGGCAAGACCCTGTTCGTGGGCAGTGTCCCGCTGACCACCACGCAGACCTCGCGCGGCCACTTCCAGCTCAAGGACCCCACCCGGTACAACACCGAGACGCGGGACGCCAAGGGCAAGTACACCGAGTCCTTCGGCGGCGGCAGCGCGATCACGGGTACCAGCAACGTGTGGGGCAACGGCAGCACGAGCAACCGCAACAGCGCGGCCGCCGACGCCCAGTACGGCATCACCAAGACCCTGGACTTCTACAAGAAGACCTTCAACCGGTCGGGCATCGCCAACAACGGCAAGGCCGCCCGCGCGATGGTCCACTGGGGCCGCGGGGTCGGCAACGCCTTCTGGGACCCCGCCTGCGGCTGCATGCTGTACGGCGACGGCGACGACATGATCACGAAGCCGCTGGTCGTCCTCGACGTCACCGGTCACGAGCTGACCCACGGCGTGGTCGACGCCACCGCCAAGCTGGAACCGACCTACGTCGACCGCGACGGCAACCAGTACGGGGAACCGGGCTCGCTCAACGAGTCCCTCGCCGACATCTTCGGCTCCAACGTGGAGTTCTTCGCCGCCAACGCCAAGAACCCGCCGAACTACCTGCTGGGCGAGAAGCTGGGCCTGAATCAGAAGTTCCTGCGCCGCCTCGACCACCCCTCCCTGGACAAGCTGGAGGGCACGGTCGACTACTGGTCCAAGGCCACGTACGACACCGAGGTGCACGCCGGTTCCGGCGTCTCCTCGCACGCGTACTACCTCCTGGCCGAGGGCAGCGGCAAGAAGACGATCGGCGGCGTCTCCTACGACTCGCCGACCTACGACGGCGGCGCCGTCAAGGGCATCGGCCGCGCCAAGGCCACGGCGGTCTTCTACCGCGCCCTGACCCGCTACATGGTCTCCACCACCGACTTCCACGACGCCCGCGTGGCGACGCTGAACGCGGCCAGGGACCTGTACGGCGCGACGAGCACCGAGTACCGGACCGTCGACCGGGCCTGGGCCGCGGTCAACGTCAAGGCCGCCAACACCCCGGCGCCCCGCTGACGCACCCCGGCTCCGACAAGGCCCCGTCCCGCGCTCGCGCGGGACGGGGCTCCCGGGGCGCGTCCGATACCCCCTCCTGCATGAACAACCCCACCTGCGAGATGCGCACCATGAGGTGCGTAGGTGCAATCGGTGAGCCCTTATGGAAACCAGGGGCGGAAATTCTTCCGGCATCGGCTTACCGGGTTTTGTCCTGGACCATCCGAGATATCATGAATTATGGCGGTTACCGAGGTAGCGACATCGTCATGATCTGGGAAATACTGGTCCTGGGTTTCGTACTCAGTCTCGACAATTTCCGGGTGTCGATAGCGCTCGGCACCGTCCCATTCGGTCTGAAGCGTGCGATGCAGGTCGCGCTGACCTTCGGGCTGTGGGACGCGATCATGCCCCTGGTCGGGCTGTTGATCGGTCGCCAGATCGGGGAGTCCGCCGGGGACGTAGCCGATCTCGTCGGCGCGGCCGCGCTCGGCGGGTACGGTTTCTACCTCGTCATCTCATCGCTCCGGAAGCCCGAACCGGACGAGTTGGACCACCCCTGGGCACTGTTCGGCATCCCCTTGACGCTGAGCCTGGACAACCTGTTCGCCGGGGCGAGCCTGGGGGTCCTCGGGCTCTCGCCGTGGTTCTCGGCCGCAGTCTTCGGCGCCATGACGGCAGTGTTGTCGCTGGTCGGACTGCTGCTCGGGCGGGCCGCGGCGCGCCTCATCCGGGTCCGCTCGGACCTACTGAGCGGGATCACCCTGATCATCGCCGCCGCGGCGCTGCCGTTGTGGTTCGGCGGCTAGCCCGCTCACTCGACCTGGGGAGCAGGGGTCGGCCCGCTCTCCACCGGAAAGCAGGCAGGGATCAGCGGAAGATCGTCGGCCGTGAGTCAGCCCGGGCGGCCTCGACCCCCCGGCCGGCCAGGTCCTGACCGGGCGACAGGTGGCGTACCGGGTCGGTGCGGGCGGGGAACCAGCGGAAGGCCGTCGTCCCGCGAGCCGGCGTTGGCGGCCTCGACCGCCCGGGTGACCAGGTCGTGGTCGGGCGACAGGTGACAGACCGGGTCCGTGCGGGCGGCGTCGCCGGTGAGCAGGAACGCCTGGCAGCGACACCCGCCGAAGTCCACCTCCCGCCGGGGGCAGCTCCGGCAGGGCTCCGGCATCCAGTCGGTCCCCCGGAACGCGGTCATCACCGGGGACTCGGTCCAGATCCGCTTCAGTGAGTCCTCCCGCACGCCGGCCCGCGGCAACGGCAGGGACTGGGCGGCCGGGCAGGGCAGGACGTCGCCGTTCGGCGTCACGGTCAGCTGCCGGGAGGCCCAGCCGCCCATGCAGGGCTTCGGGTAGCGGCTGTAGTAGTCGGGGATGACGTAGATGATGTCCATACGGTCCCGCAACCGCTCGCCGGCGGCCCGTGCGACGGCCTCGGCCGCCTCGAGCTGGGCGCGGCTCGGCAGCAGCGCGGCACGGTTTCGCCAGGCCCAGCCGTAGTACTGGGTGTTGGCCAGCTCCACCCGGTCCGCGCCCACCTCCTCGGCCAGAGCGAGCACGTCGGCGACGCGGTCGATGTTGTGCCGGTGCAGCACCACGTTCATGGTGAGCGGCCAGCCCAGCTCCTTGACCACGCCCATCGCCTCGATCTTGCGTCGGAAGGAGGGGATCCCGGCGATCCGGTCGGACACGGCCGGTTCGTCGGCCTGGATGCTGATCTGCACGTGGTCCAGGCCGGCGGCCCGCAGCTCCTCGGCCCTTGGACGGGAGAACCCGAGGGCGCTGGTGATGAGGTTGGTGTAGAGGCCCAGGGCGTGGGCGTGCGCGACGAGCTCCACCAGGTCGCGGCGCAGCAGCGGTTCTCCGCCGGACAGATGGCACTGCAGAACTCCCAGGTCCTCGGCCTCGGTCAGCACCCGCAGCCATTCGTCGGTGGTCAGCTCGTCCCGGTAGTCGGCCAGGTTCAGCGGGTTGGAGCAGTACGGGCAGGCCAGCGGGCAGCGGTAGGTGAGCTCGGCGAGCAGCCCGAAGGGGCTATCCATCGGTGAGCTCCACCCAGCGCCGGGCGACGAGCCGGGCCAGGAACTGCCGGACCTCGACGTCGGGAACGGTCTCGTAGCGCGCGCCCAGTTCGGCCACGATCTCGGTCACGGTGTGCCGCCCGTCGCACAGCTCGAGGATGGCCGCGCCGCTGCCGTTCAGAACCACCACCGTCTCGGGGTGCAGCAGGACCTTGCGCTGCCTCGTCCGGGAGAAGGTGAGCCGGACATGAGCCGCCAATTTGGGGCGGTCCGATCCGGACACCCCTCCGCCGGGCCGGGTCGTACTGCGGGTCCGGGTGGGTCCGGTACGGGTCGGGTCCATGGTGGTCACTCCGGGTAGGCCCGGTCGATGGCGTCCATCAGGCCCCACAGGACGTCACACTTGAACGACAGGGCGTCTACGGCGCGCGCCTGGGACTCGGCGGAGAGGCAGTGCGCCGTGACCACCTCGAGGGCGTGCTCGCAGTCGCGTGGCGCCTGCTCCAGGCGGGCGCGGAAGTAGGCAAGGCCCTCGGGGTCGATCCACGGGTACCACCGCTCGAACGCGGCGAGCCGCGCCGCCATCAGGTCGGGCGCGAACAGCTCGGTGAGCGAGGACGCCACCGCCTCCACCCAGGGGCGGGTCCGGGCGAAGTTCACGTAGGCGTCGACGGCGAACCGCACCCCGGGTACCAGGTGCCGGTGGTCCCGGATCTCCTCGCGGGTCAGCCCGGCGGCCTCGCCGAGGCGCAGCCAGGCCTCGATGCCGCCCTCGCCCGCGGCAGTGCCGTCGTGCTCGACGATCCGTCGGATCCAGCGGCGACGGACTTCCAGGTCGGGGCAGGTGGAGAGGATCGCGGCGTCCTTGCGGGGGATGTTCTCCTGGTAGTAGTAGCGGTTGGCCACCCAGCCCCGGATCTGCCGGCGGCTCAGCCGGCCGGCGTTCATCCGGACATGGAACGGGTGCTGGTCGTGGTAGCGACGCGAGTGGGCCCGCAACGTCTCGACGAAATCGTCGGCGCCGGTCGGGGTGATCGTGGTGGCTGTCGTCGTCATGGCTCTACACCTGGATCTCGAGGCCGTCCATGGCCACTTCCATGCCGCTCTCCTCCAAGGTGCGTCGCTCCGGCGTGTCCTCCAGGAGGATCGGGTTGGTGTTGTTCATGTGCACGAAGACCGTCCGCCCCAGCCCCAGCGACGGGAGCTGTGCCAGGCTGCCGTCCGGGCCGTCGATGGGCAGGTGGCCCATCTCCCGTGACGTCTTGCGGGCGAGGCCGAGCCGTATGAGTTCGTCGTCGTGCCAGCAGGTCCCGTCGATCAGCAGGCACGCGCACCCCTCGAACTCCACGCGCAGTGCGGCGGTCAGCGACTGCACGCAGGGCAGGTACACCAGACTTCCCCCGCTGCGCTCGTCGGTCAGCCGGTAGCCCACGACGCGGCCGTGGTCCACCCCGGCTCCGAAACGGTCGCGCTTGGTGGTGGGTACGCCGAACGCCCGGCAGGACAGCCCGTCCGCCAGGGCGAAGCCGGTGCCGGGGATCACTGCCCGCCACTCGACCGGGCAGTAGCGCTCCAGCGTGCGCAGAATCCCCGAGCCGTCGGACAGGGTTTTGCGCACCGCCGGTGTGGCGTACAGCCGCAGGGCGCGGGCCTCGCGCAACAGGAGCAGGCCCAGCGTGTGGTCCAGTTCGGCATCGGTGAGCAGCACCGCCTCCAGCGGCGTGGTCCGGTCGTCGTGCGGGTGCAGGCCGGGAAAGTCCTCGATCTGGGTGGCTACATCGGGCGAGGCGTTGATGAGGAACCACCGGCGGCGGTCGGCGCTGACCACGACCGACGACTGGGTGCGCGCGAGACCGGGCCGGGAGCGGACCGCGACGCACACCGGGCAGCCGCAGTTCCACTGCGGGGAGCCGCCTCCCGCCGCCGAGCCAAGCACGCGCACCAACACGCTCGCACTCCGTTCATGGTTCATCGAGATCCGGGCCGTCGCCCGCCCGCCGTTCGTGACCTCCCGAGCCGTCGGGCGGCGCCTGATCAGGTCCGGCGCCGCCCCGTGTCAGCTAGTCCTCCAACCGAGCGAGGTACATGGTCACCTCGGCCGCGACTGCGATCTCGTCGAACTCGGGCGTCTCCCACACAGTTCGCTCAGACTCCATGGATTCACCTCCTCTCTGCCGGGTTCACGGCACGCTCCGGCCACGCGCTACGACGGTTCCGGGAGGGCGAAGACGATCAGGGCGCTTCCGTGCCCCGCGCCGAGCATGCCGGGGAGGAATCCCTCGGCCCATCCGCCCCAGCCGACCGGCACGGCCACGTACTGCCTGCCCTCGACCATGTAGGTGGTCGGGCTGCTGTGGTGGCCGCTTCCGCACTGGAACTGCCACAGCAGCTCCCCGGTGCGGGCGTCGAGCGCGTTGAACTCCCCGGATGGTTCACCGGCGAACACCAGGTCACCGCCGGTGGCCAGCGTAGAGGCGCACATGGGGAGTTCGTTGCGCCAGCGCCACTTCTCCTCGCCGGTGGCGTCGAAGGCGCTGACGGACCCCGCCATGTCCTCGATGTCCACCTGAACGCCCGCGCCCCAGTAGGGGATGCTCTCCTTGAACTCCCGGCGCCGCCGGGTCGCCGTGGCACCGGTGTCCTGGACCGGGACGTAGAAGAGCCCGGTCTTCGGGCTGTAGGACGCGTGGGTCCATTCCTTGGCGCCGGCCGGACCCGGGTAGAAGTGGACCGGTTCTCCCTCCTTGTCCGGGTACACCTTGGCCGTCACCTGGCCGTCCCTCGTGATCGCCCCCCAGGTGATGCGGTCGACGAAGGGAGTGATCCCGACCCTCTCGCCGCTCGTGCGGTCGAGGACGAAGAAATAGCCGTTCTTGTCGAAGTGCCCGAGCAGTTTGCGCCCGTCCTGCTCGAACAGGATGCACTCGGCGATGCTGTCGTAGTCCCACAGGTCGTGCGGGGTGCACTGGTAGTGCCAGCGGATCTGTCCGCTGTCCACATCGACGGCGATGACACTGTCGGTGTAGAGGTTGTCGCCCTCGCGGACGCCTCCGTCGAAGTCGGGCGCCGGGTTGCCGGTGCCGACGTACAGCAGGTTCGTCTCCGGGTCGAAGGTGCCGGTGACCCAGCAGTTGGCCCCGCCCCGTGCCCAGGCCTCGCCGTCTGCCGGCCAGGTCTCCGAACCGGGTTCCCCCGGCTTCGGCACCGTGTAGCAGCGCCACTGGTGCTCGCCGGTTTCGAGGTCGAACGCGTCGAGGTGGCCGCGTACGCCGAACTCACCGCCGGAACTCCCGACGATGACCATGTTCTTGACGATCAGCGGGGCGACCGTGGCGCTCTCCCCGGCCCGGACGTCTCCGTAGGTCTGTTCCCAGACCCGCTTGCCGGTGGTGGCGTCGAGCGCGAGCAGGCGGGCATTCGCCGTGACGAAGAAGACCTTTCCCTGAGCCACGGCCACCCCTCGGTTCACGTTCCCGCAGCACAAGGACACGTCGAAGGGCACCGCATGCTTGTACCGCCAGATCTCCACACCCGTCTTCGCGTCGAGGGCCCAGACCCAGCCGTCCCAGCCGGAGAGGAACATGACGCCGTCGACGATGATCGGGGCGGCCTCGAACGAATAGGTCGACGCGCCCGCGATCAGGCCGGTCGTGCCTGCCTGGAAGACCCATGCGGGGACGAGGCGCTTGACGTTCTCCGTGTTGATCTGGTCCAGCGGGCTGTACCGCTGGCCGTTGTAGGCGCCGTAGTAGGTGAGCCAGTTCTGCGGTTCCTCGCCGGCGCTGAGTATGCGCTCGTAGTCGACGCCGGCCACTACCGGCGGCGCGACGTCCCCGCCCGCGACCTTGCCGCTCAGCTTCCCCTGGTCGACAGCCTCTCCCGCGTCCACGTAGTCGACGGTGGTCATTTCCTCCTCCTCCTTCTTCCTACGGCCGCGGCTGTTCGGGACGGTCGAGGCGAGCCTCCGGCGGAGCGTCCCCCAGGACGACGATGGCACCGGTCAGTCCCCGGCCCTCGTCATTGCCCGTGGGCGAGCTGAACCAGTAGTAGCCAGGCCCGTCGAGGTTGAGGTGCGCCTGTCCTCGCGAATGGTTCACCAGCCAGATGAACTTCCGGTCGCCATTGCTCGGCAGAAGCGCGCAGTGCGTGTTGTCGTCGTCATTGACGAGCTCGAGTTCGATATCACCGCCATGGGGCATGACCAGAATGGAGGGGTCCCAGGTCAGCTCATCCGGCCGGATACGAATGGTGGCCTGCATGCGGCCTTCCGATCCCTCGGTGGCCTCCCCCACACTTCCGGTGCACAGCACCTGTCCCAGCGTGGCTTTGTTCTGTGCGTCCAGCCCGATCCTGTCCAGCAGGTCGGCTCGCTCCTGCGCGGTCGTCATCGGGGCTTCACTCCCCTCATCCCGAATCTCTGTTCATTCCGCATCGGGCACGCTGAAGGCGGCACGTCACAGCCCGGCCGCACGCACCGCGAAATTCCCCTTCGGGTATCGCCTGATACCCGGCTGCAACCGGTGCCAAAGGAGCGCGCCACGCCGAATGAATAGCACCGGAAAGGATGCGAAATCGGTGGTCAGGAAAGACGCTACGCCGGACGGATCACAGCGACAAGGCGACCCCTGGTTCGGGCCGGCTCATACCGTTCGTTCGCGACCGGCTGCCGTTCGGACCCGATGTGCCGCCGTTGAGAGCAGTCGCGCCGCACTGCGACGCGTCGATCAGGCGAGGTCGTACCGATCGAGGTCCATGACCTTGGTCCACGCGGCGACGAAGTCCCGCACGAACTTCTCCCGTGCGTCGTCGCTCGCGTAGACCTCCGCGACGGCACGCAGCTCGGAGTTGGAGCCGAAGACGAGGTCGACGCGGCTGCCGGTCCACTTGACCTCGCCGGTGGCGCGGTCGCGTCCCTCGAAGGCTTCCGCGGTCGCGGACGTCGGCTGCCATTCCGTGTCCGCGTCGAGCAGATTCACGAAGAAGTCGTTGGTCAGCGAACCGGGCGCCGCGGTGAAGACGCCCAGCGGCGACTGCCGGTGGTTGGCGCCCAGCACCCGCAGGCCACCCACGAGGACGGTCATCTCGGGCACGCTCAGGCCCAGCAGGTTCGCGCGGTCGACCAGCAGGTGCTCCGACGGCAACCGGCCGCCCTTGCCGCGGTAGTTGCGGAACCCGTCCGCGGTCGGCTCGAGCGGGGCGAAGGACTCCGCGTCGGTCCACTCCTGCGTGGCGTCCGTGCGTCCCGGACTGAAGGGGACCTGGACGTCGTGGCCGGCGGTCCTGGCTGCATGCTCGACGGCGGCGGATCCGCCGAGCACGATGAGGTCGGCCAGCGAGATCCTCTTGCCGCCTGCCTGGCAGCTGTCGAAGGACTCCTGGATCCCCTCCAGGGTGTGCAGCACCTGTGCCAGCGTGTCGGGGTCGTTGACCTCCCAGTCCCGCTGCGGTTCGAGGCGGATGCGGGCCCCGTTCGCCCCGCCACGCCTGTCGCTGAGGCGGAACGTCGAGGCCGACGCCCAGGCGGTCGAGACGAGTTGGGAGACGGACAGCCCGGAGGCGAGGACCTGGCTCTTGAGCGCGGCGATGTCCGCCGCCCCGACGAGCACGTGGTCCACGGCAGGGACCGGGTCCTGCCAGAGCAGCGTCTCGCGGGGAACCAGCGGTCCGAGGTAGCGGTGGATCGGGCCCATGTCGAGGTGCGTCAGCTTGAACCAGACCCGGGCGAACGCGTCCGCGAGCTGGTCCGGGTTCTCCAGGAAGCGTCGCGAGATCGACTCGTAGACGGGGTCCGACCGCAGCGCGAGGTCCGTCGTCAGAATCGTCGGGGCGTGGGTCGTCGACGGGTCGTGGGCGTCCGGCACGGTGCCGGCCCCGCCGCCGTCTCTCGGGATCCACTGCCACAGACCGGCGGGGCTCAGCTCCAGGTCCCACTCATAGCCGAACAGCGTCTCGAAGAAGCGGTTGTCCCATGTCGTCGGGGTGGGGGTCCACGTCCCCTCGAGCCCACTGGAGATGGCATCCCTGCCCTTTCCGGTGCCATAGCTGCTCTTCCAGCCCAAGCCCTGCTGCTCGAGCGGGGCGCCCTCGGGTTCGGGGCCGAGGTGGGCGACCGGGTCCGCCGCGCCGTGGGTCTTGCCGAACGTGTGGCCGCCCGCGATCAGCGCGACGGTCTCCTGATCGTTCATCCCCATGCGCCGGAACGTCTCGCGGATGTCCCGGGCCGCGGTGAGCGGGTCCGGGACGGTGTTCGGTCCCTCCGGGTTGACGTAGATGAGGCCCATCTGGTCGGCGGCCAGAGGGTTCTCCAGTTGCCGGACGCCGCCGTGACGTTCGTCGCCGAGCCAGACCTGCTCGGGGCCCCAGTAGACGTCCTCGTCGCGCTCCCACACGTCCGCCCGGCCGCCGGCGAAACCGAAGGTCGTGAGGCCCATCGTCTCCAGGGCGCGGTTGCCCGCGAAGATCATCAGGTCGGCCCAGGAGATCTTGCGGCCGTACTTCTTCTTCACCGGCCAGAGCAGCCGGCGCGCCTTGTCGAGATTGCGGTTGTCCGGCCAGCTGTTCAGCGGCGCGAAGCGTTGCATGCCGGCGCCGGCGCCACCACGGCCGTCCTGGATGCGGTAGGTGCCCGCGCTGTGCCACACCATCCGGATCATGAGCGGCCCGTAGTGGCCGAAGTCGGCCGGCCACCACTCCTGCGACGTCGTGAGCACCTCGTCGACGTCCCGCGCCACGGCGTCGAGGTCCAGAGTCCGGAACTCCGCGGCGTAGTCGAAGTCCTCGCCCATGGGGTCGGCCATGGCGGGGTGTTTGCGGAGAATCGCCAGGTTGACCTGGTCCGGCCACCAGTCGCGGTTGCTCGCGCCTCCGATCGCGTCACCGCGGTGCCCGGCCGGGGCCGAGAGGCCGAGGCCGCCCCCGCCCCCCTCGTTCGTCTCGCCGGCAACGGCGTGCGGGCTGTCGGACACGGGACTCCTCCTTCCGGGAACAGGGGTCGTGCCGGGGCACTCAGATGTCCAGCGCGCGACGCACGGTCGGCGCGTGCCGCCGGGAAACCGGCACCATCCCGTGCGCCCGGTCGTCCATGACCAGAGACAACTCGCCCTTCAGTCCGCGCTCTATCTCCCTGATGCGGCTGAGGTTGACGACGTACCGGCGGTGCACCCGCAGGAAGCCGACATCCGCCAGCTCACCTTCGAGTTTGTCCAGGCTCAGCGAGGCCGCTCGCAGTCGCCCCTGATCGGTGGAGAGCCACACGTCGTTGCCCTGCGATTCGGCGAAGGAGACTTCCGGCAGCCGCAGCAGCACCATCCGGTTGTCCCGGATCGCGACCAGTCGGCGCGGCTGCGCCCGAAGATGCGCGACCCCGTCCGCCTGGGGCACCTGGGCCCCGTCGGAGGCGCCGAAGGCGACCAGGTTGCCGATCACGCGTCCGGACGAGAAGACGGGTCGGATGCTGATCGACGTCGGCTCGTCGGCGAGGTGGGCGAAGATCTGCGTCGTGCCGACCCAGTCAGGGTTGTGGGCCGCCTGCCTGGTGGCGTACCGGGCGGCAGTGATCAATTCGGGCACCCCAGGGGTCCATCGCAGCGTGGGATCGACCGCCGGGGTGCATGCCGGGACGCCCAGGAGCACGCTGGCCAAGGCATCGGCGATCACCACCTTGCCCGCGCTGTCCACGGCGGCGAGTGCCGCACCGGAGTGCGCCCTGGCCTGGGCGTAGGCCGCGACCAGCTCGGCACCGCTGTCCCGGGCGCGCCTCTTCAGGGGGCACTGGGTCATGGCGGCCGCGTTCGCCAGCCAGCTTTCCGTGGACGCGGGAAGCCGGCTGCGCCAGCGGCAGACACTCAGGACCGCGATGGGTTCTCTGGTCACCACGTCGCGCACCGCGATGCCCGCGCAGACCCAGTGGTGGAGCGCCTCGCACCAATGCTCAGCACCCCTGATCGTCACCGGGCTGTGCGCCTCGAGCGCCGTGCCCATGCCGTTCGTGCCGATCGCGCACTCGGACCAGGAGAACCAGGGAGCCAGATTGGGGTCGTCGGCTCTGGCGAGCGTTGTCTGGTCACCCCACTCGGCCAGTATCCGGCCGGTGGCATCGGTGACAGCGACGACGCCACCGGTGCTGCCCACCTCATGTGCCACGGAGGCAGCACGAAAACCCAGGTCAGCGATGACGACATCGTGTTCGGGCGTGTGGTCGAGCTCCGTGAGGGCCACCGGAGCCTCTGCGAGGTGAGGATCGACCCGGTACTGCTCTCGGCAGCGGTGCCAGGAGATCGCCACCAGGGGCCGGACATCCGGGACCTGGTCCTCGCCCCGCACGAACCGTTCCCACGCCGCCGACACGGTGCCGTCGTCCAGGTTCGCCGAACCGGGCTCAAGCCGATGTACATCCCTCATGGTTCAGAACCGCCTTGGTCCCTCCCCAACACCCGACGGCGCGCGCCGCGCGCGGCGGTGGCCGCTCGTCGTGGCCGGGTGCGTTTCTTCCTGCCTCGCCACTCGTTCCAGGCTGTGTCACCAACCTGCACTTCCCACCCTAGATACCGTTTTCGGCCTGCGCACGTACCTGTCCGTACCGCGTGAGCGAGCAGCGGTACGCGCTGCGAGGGTGGGCCGCTCGAAGACACCCCCTTGTGCGCACGCGGACACGGAACGTACCGAGGTGCGCGCCGCGGGCGTCGGCGGGACCATCACAGGCATGGGCCAGACGAAGGAACCGGCCGGGTGAGCGGCCGGGGGAGAGCCTGGCGGGCGGCCGCCGTCCTGCTGCTCACCCTCACCGGTCAGGCGACCGTCGCCCTGGCGGCGACCCCGCCGACCGGGGCCACCGTGCGCGGCTCCGGCGTGGTCACCTGGGGCGCGAGCGCTCAGCGCGTCGGCCAGGGCGCCGACCGGGCCTACCGGCTGATCGTCAAGATCAGCGCGGGCGGCAGCGACCTGCGCGTCCGGCTGTCCAACGCCTACGGGGACCACCCCCTCACCGTGGACGCCGTTCACGCGGGCCTCCAGGCCGAGGGTGCCGCGCTCGAGCCGCGCACCAACCGGGCGCTCACCTTCGGCGGCAGGCACGCCGTCTCCGTCCCTCAGGGCGGGGCCGTCTGGAGCGACCCGGTGCCCGGCCGCATCCCCGCCGGGGCCCGCCTCGCCGTCAGTCTGCGCACCCCGGACGCACGGGGGCCCGCCACCGGCCACGAGTCGGCCCTCACCACCTCCTACCTCGGCAGGCACGCCGACCCCGGCGGCGACGGCGCCACCGGCTGGACGCCGACCACCGGCTCCTGGTGGTACCTCGACGCCGTCTCCGTCCGCCCCGCCCACCCCCGCGCCGGCGCGGTCGTCGCGCTCGGGGACTCCATCACCGACGGCTGGGGGTCCACGCCCGGCCGCGACCGGCGCTGGCCCGACGACCTCGCCCGGCGGCTGCGCGCGGACGGCACGGGCGTCGCCAACGAAGGGATATCCGGCAACCGGGTCCTCACCGGCGACGACGGCGCCCCGAGCGCCGGACGCAGGCTGGAGCGGGACGTCCTCTCCCAGCCCGGCGTGCGCACGGTGGTCCTCTACGAGGGCGTCAACGACCTCAAGGCGGACCATGGCGCCGGCGCGGACGAGATCGTCGCGGGCTACCGGGAGATCACCAAAAGGGCCCACGCGGCGGGCCTGTGCGTGGTCGGCGCCACCGTCGCCCCCTTCAAGGGCTGGCCCCAGTGGGACCCGGACGCCGAGGCGGTGCGCCGGGAGGTCAACCACGAGGTGCGCACCGGCGGTGACTTCGACGCCGTCGCCGACGTCGACCGCGCGCTGCGCGACCCGCGAGACCCCGCCCGGTTGCGCCCCGACCTCGACAGCGGCGACCACCTCCACCCCGGCGACCACGGCATGCGCGCCATCGCCGGGGCCGTCGACCGCCCGAGCCGGAACTGCCGGCGCTGACGCCGGTTCAGCTCAGCAACCGGACCCAGTCGGCCGGGACCCGCCCGGCCGGGCCCGGCACCGGCTGGTCGAGCGGGTGGCTCTCGGGCGGGGCCAGAGGGGGGCCGGACTCGTACAGTTCCTCGGTGGCGTAGTCCCAGAACCAGCCCTCGCCCGGCTCGAAGCTGCGCAGCACCGGATGGCCGGTTTCCCGGTAGTGCGCGGTGGCGTGCTTGCCCAGCGACTGGTCGCAGCACCCGATGTGCCCGCACCGCGCGCAGCGCCTCAGATGGAACCACCAGCTGTCCGCCTTCTCGCACTCCACGCACCCCGTACCGCTCGGCGGCACGGACGGGTCGATCGCGGTGTCCTCACTCATGCGCCCTCCTGGGCTCTGTCGGTTTCGCCGGACGCGGTGTCCGCGGCCAGCGGGAGGCGGACCTGGAAGCGGGTGTCGCCGGGGGCCGACTCCAGCCGCAGGGTGCCGTGGTGCTTGTCGACGACGATCCGCCGCGAGATGTCCAGACCGAGACCGGTGCCCGCGCCGACCGGCTTGGTGGTGAAGAACGGGTCGAAGATCTGCTCCCGGATCTCCGGCGGCACACCGGGGCCGGTGTCCGCGAACTCCACCAGCGCCGACTCCCCGTCCCGCGCCGTCCGCACGGTCAGCGTGCCCCCGCCGCCGTCCTGGGTCATCGCGGACACCGCGTTGTCGATCAGGTTGGTCCACACCTGGTTCAGCTCCGCCGGATAACCCGGCAGCGAGGGCAGCGTACGGTCGTAACTGCGCACCACCTCGATGTGCGGGCCGAGCTTGCCGGACAGCATCAGCAGGGTGCTGTCGAGGAGTTCGTGCACGTCCACCTCGCGGAACGGGGCCCGGTCGAGCTGGGTGTACTGCTTGGCGGCGTCCACCAGTTGGGAGACGCGGGTGGTGGCGTCCTCGATCTCGTTCATCAACAGCTCGGTCTCGATGGTGTAGTTGAGCCAGCCCACCGCGCCGCCCAGGATTTCCCGGTCCACCGTGGCGGCCACCCGCTCCAGCCAGTCGGCGTCCAGCCCGGCCTGAACGAACACCGGCGCGAGCCGCCAGCCCTCCTCGATGCCGTGGTCGGTCAGCCAGTCGGCCAGCGTGTCCTCCCGGTCGGCCGCCTCCAGTGGACCGAGCACCGGTGCCTTGGCGACCCGCTCGGCGGTGCGCTCCTGGATCTCGATCAGGCTCGCCAGCGCGTCACGGGAGAACGGCCCCTCCGCGATGAGCGCCAGCTTGTGCCGCATCCGGGCCACCCGTTCCCGCAGGGTGGAGGTGGCCCGCACCGCGGCCGCCGCCGGGTTGTTCAGCTCATGGGTGAGCCCCGCCGACAACGAGCCCAGCGCCAGCAGCCGTTCGCGCTGGCCGATGGCGGCCTGGGTGCTCTTGGAGCCGAAGAACAGCCCCTCCAGCAGATGCACCGCCATCGGGAACCAGGCCCGCATGACCTCCGCGAACACCTGAGCAGGCAGCACGAAGAACCGTGTCGGCTCCGTCACCCGCATCGAGTTGTTGTACAACTGCCGCACCCTGTCCCCGAGATACGCCTGCATCGCGCCGCCGTACACCCCGCGCTGGGAGGTCCGGGACACCTCCACGTCCTCGGCGCCGATCCGCCGCGAGAGCACGACCGCGCCCTCGATCAGCACGTAGAAGCAGGTCGCCGGGTCGCCCTCGGTGTAGACCGGGCCCGGTTCGAACAGCTCGACCCGGCCCTCCCGGCACAGCCGTCCCAGCTGATCGGGCGACAGCCGCTCGAACAGGAACAGGGTGCCGATCTCACCGGGGCTGCACGGCAGCGGCCGCCCGCTCACGACTGCTCCAGATACCGGTGGACGAGCATCACGGCCATGGCTCCCTCTCCTACGGCGGACGCGACCCGCTTGGCCGACTCGGCGCGCGCGTCGCCCGCCACGAACACGCCCGGCACACTGGTCTCCAGGTGGTACGGCGGCCGGTCCAGCTCCCAGTCCGCCGGCAGCTCACCGTTCACGGTCAGATCCGGGCCGGCCAGGATGAACCCCCGCCCGTCCAGACGCACGGTCCCGTCCAGCCAGCCGGTCAGCGGGGCGGCGCCGATGAACACGAACATCCACTGCGCCTCGACCTGGTCGGCCTCACCGGTGTCCACCCGGCGCAGGGTCAGCCGCTCCAGCCGGTCCGAGCCATGGGCCGCCTCCACCTCCGTGCGGGCGCGCACCGCGATGTTCGGAGCCTCGGTGATCTGCTGGACCAGGTAGTGCGACATCGACGCCGACACGTCGGCCCCGCGCACCAGCAGCGTCACCGACTTGGCGAACCGGGACAGGTACATCGCCGCCTGCCCGGCCGAGTTGGCGCCGCCCACGATGAACACGTCGTGCCCCTGGCAGGACGGCGCCTCGGTCAGCGCCGACCCGTAGAACACCCCGCAGCCGGTCAGCCCCGCGCAGCCGTCGGCGGTCAGCCGCCGGTACTGCACCCCGGTCGCCAGGATCACACTGTGCGCGCCGATCGCTGAGCCGTCCGCGAACCGCACGATCCGAGCCGCGCCGTTGACCTCCAGTCCCGTCACCTCGCGCGCCGTGAGGATCTCCGCGCCGAACCGGGTCGCCTGGCGGCGGGCGCGCTCGGTGAGCTGGGCGCCGGAGACGCCGTCGGGGAAGCCGAGGTAGTTCTCGATGCGGGAGCTCTGCCCGGCCTGGCCGCCCGTCGCCGAACGCTCCAGCAGTACCGTGCGCAGCCCCTCCGACGCCCCGTACACCGCCGAGCCGAGCCCGGCCGGGCCGCCGCCGATCACCACCAGGTCGTAGAAGTCGGCCGTCGGCGTCGTCGCCAGGCCGACCCGCGCGGCCAGTTCCGGGGCCTCGGGCTCGACCAGCACCCCGCCGTCCGGGGTGATCACCAGCGGCAGCCGCAGTCCGTCCTGCCCGGCCGCCGCCAGCAGCCGCCGCCCCTCGGGGTCCTCCACCGAGTACCAGCGGTAGGGCACCTGGTTGCGGGCCAGGAACTCCCGTACCTCCGAGGACCGCGCCGACCAGCGGTGGCCCACCACCTTCATGAACGGCACCGGCCGGTGGTCCCCGGCCCGCCAGGCGGCCAGCAGGTCGTCCACCACCGGGTAGAGCTTCTCCTCCGGCGGGTCCCAGGGCTTGAGCAGATAGTGGTCCAGGTCCACCACGTTGATCGCGTCGATGGCCGCCCCGGTGTCCGCGTACGCCGTCAGCAGCACCCGCCGCGCGCCCGGATAGACGTCCATCGCGCGCTCCAGGAACTCGATGCCGTTCATCACCGGCATCCGGTAGTCCGCCAACAGCACCGCCACGGAGTCGCCGCGCAGCTTCAGCTCGCGCAGCGCCTCCAGCGCGGACGGTCCGGACTCCGCGCGCACCACGCGGTACGACGCGCCGTAGCGGCGGCGCAGATCGCGGGCGACCGCGCGGGACACGCCCGGATCGTCGTCCACGGTCAGCAGGACGGTCCGGGCGGCGTCGGTCGGCTCTGCCATGCGTTCTCACCCCGGCCGGTCGGGTGCATGGGACGGTTCTCGCCCATCGTATGTGCGTTTAGCCCGGTTCGCGCCGGTGTGCTCCGGGCGTCGGGTGGCGGACGGACCCGGCGGCTGTGGCAGGGTCATGGCGACGACGGAACAGGCCGGACGACGAGGAGGCCCAACGCATGACACGCCCGATCACGGCAGGGGTGGACGGTACCGAGGAGAGCCTGGCCGCGCTGGACTGGGCGGCCCGCGAGGCCGTGCGCCGGGGACTGCCGCTGCGCGTGGTGCACGCCTGGGAGGAGATCGGGGAACTGCCCGCCGACCGGGACACCCAGCGGGCCTGGGTCGAGGAGGGCATCGGCCGCGCCGTCGGTTCCCTCACCGAACGGCACCCCGGCCTGGACGCGACCCTGGAGCTGACCGAGGACGACGCGGTGGACGCGCTTCTCGCGGCCGGCGCGGACGCCGAGGCGCTGGTCCTCGGTACCCGCGGGCACGGCGCGGTGGTCGGCTTCCTGCTCGGCTCGGTCGGCCTCCGGGTCGTCGCGGAGACCGCCCGCCCGGTGATCCTCGTGCGCGCCGGGGACCGCGCGGAGGCCGAGTCCGCCGGACGGGAGATCGTCGTCGGCCAGCACGGCACCCCGGAGGACAGCGCCGCCGCGCTGCGCTTCGCCTTCGAGACGGCGGCCGCCCGCGGCGCCACCCTGCGCGCGGTGCGCGCCTGGACCCTGCCGCCCGTCTTCGCCTACAGTCCCGGCTCGCTCAAGCTGCTGGACGAGGCGGGCGGCCTCGAACCGTACGAGAAGCGGGCGCTGGCCGACGCGCTGCGGCCCTGGCGGGAGCGGTTCCCCGGCGTGCCCGTCGCCGAGCACGTCGAGATGGGCAGCGCCGGACAGGTGCTCGTCTCCCAGGCGACGCGTGCCCAACTCCTCGTGGTGGGCCGCCGGGCGCGCCGCACGGCGGTCGGCGCGCGGATCGGCTCGGTCGCGCACGGCGTGCTGCACCACGCGGGCAGCCCGGTCGCCGTCGTCCCGCAGGACCGGCCCGCCGACGACCCGGCCTGACGGTCAGGACGCTCGGTCGCGGGCCCGCTCGGCGGCGGCCCGCACCGGGCCCCGGTACAGCGGGCCGTGGCCGGGCAGCAGCACGTCGCCCGCAAGTTCGGCGATCAGCGCCAGCGAGGTCACGGCCCGGTCCGTCTCGTGGTGGAAGAAGCCGTGCAGCATCTGCGGGCCCCGGACGCGGGAGGTCGCGTGCCCGGTGATCAGGGCGTCGCCGGAGATCACGACGCCGGCCTCGGGCAGATGGTAGGCGCAGTGCCCGCCGGTGTGGCCCGGCGTGTGCACCGGCACCGGGTGCCCCGGCAGATCGAGTGCCCCACCCGACTCGAACGGCTCGGGCTTCACCACCGGATTGTGCTCGGTGCCGCCCGCCTTGACCACCTGTACCGCCCACGGCAGCACACCGGGCCGCCAGGCGTTGCGCACCACGTCACCGATCGAGCACTGCTGGAGGAAGTCCCGCCGGGCGTGCGGCACCTCGGCCGGATGCAGCAGCACCGGCGTGCCGTGGGCGGCGCGCAGGTACTCGGCCGAGCCCAGGTGGTCGTTGTGGGCGTGGGTGACCAGCACGGCCGTCACCGCTTCGGGTGAACTGCCCACGGCGGCAAGGGAGTCGAGCAGTGCGTGCCGGTCTCCCGGATACCCGGTGTCGATGAGCGTGACGTCCGCACCGTCCTTCAGGATCACCCAGTTGACGTGGTGCCCCCGCACCAGGTGGACGCCGTCCGCGACTTGCTCTGTCTGTGCCCGCATGTTCCCCTCGGATTCCGGCCGATGACCTGACCGGCGTCAGCCAACCAGATGCCGGGGTCAGCGCACCCCGCGAGGGCGGAACTGGATGCTGATCCGGGGCCCGGCGGCGCGCGCCGACTTGGGGACGCAGTGCTCCCAGGTGCGCTGGCAGGAGCCGCCCATCACGATCAGGTCGCCGTGCCCGAGCGGCCGGCGCACGGCCACCGGGCCACCGCCCGCCGGACGCAGCAGCAGATCGCGTGGGGCGCCGACCGAGAGGATGGCGACCATCGTGTCCTCACGGCTGCCGCGCCCGATCCGGTCGCCGTGCCATGCCACGCTGTCCCGGCCGTCGCGGTAGTAGCACAGCCCGGCCGTGGCGAAGGGCTCGCCCAGCTCCGGCCCGTAGTGCGACGAGAGCACCTCCCGGGCCTCGTCCAGCACCGGGTGGGGGAGCGGGTCCCGGTCACGGTAGAAGGACAGCAGGCGCGGTACGGACACCACGTTGTCGTACATCCGGCGCTGCTCGGCCCGCCAGGGGACCTCCGCGGCGAGCTGTTCGAACAGCGCGTCGGCCCCGCTCAGCCAGCCCGGCAGCACGTCGATCCAGGCCCCGGAGCCCAGAGCGGTCCGCTCCAGCCCGTCGAGAGGGCCGAGGCTCAGCTCGTCGGCCTGGTCGAACAGCGAACTCTGGAGGTGCGTGGACATGGGGACAGCCTACTCCTGAATCGAAAATGTGTTCTATCGATCATGGGTGCCCTCTCGCACAGACCGGTCTTGCGCGGCTCTTTCGATACGTCGATGTATCGGATACGTTCCTGTATCGAAAGCGAGGTGCGGGCGATGACGGCCGAGGAGAAGGCGCCGCGGGTCACCAAGCGGCGGGCGCGGACGCGGGCCGAACTGCTCGCCGCCGCCTTCGCGGTGTTCGCGGCCAAGGGGTTCGGGCGGGTCTCCATCGAGGAGGTCTGCGAGGCCGCCGGATACAGCCGGGGAGCCTTCTACTCCAACTTCGCCACGCTCGACGAGCTGTTCTTCGCCCTGTACCAGGAGCGCGCCGACCTCATCGCCGCCCAGGTCGCCGAGGCGCTCGCCCAGGACGGCCCCGCGCTGGACGTGGCCGCCTCCGTGGACCGCGTCGCGGAGGTGCTCCTCCTCGACGTGGACTGGCTGCTGGTGAAGACCGACTTCCTGGTGCACGCCGCCCGCGACCCGGCCGTCGCCGGGACCCTGCTCCGGCACCGCGCCCGGCTGCGCGAGGCCGTCGCCGACCGGCTCCGGCGGGCCGAGGCCACCGCCACCCCGCCCGGCGGAGTGGACGCGGCCGCCCGCGCGGTCGTCGCCGCCTACGACGGCGTCACCGTCCAGCTCCTGCTGGACAAGGACGTCGACGCCGCCCGCGACTGGCTGAAACACCTGCTCACGCCGCTGCTGTCCGGCAGCGGCGACCCGGAATGAACGCTGGAACGAAGGACGAGGACTCCATGGACGCGGACGTCATAGTCGTGGGAGCGGGCCTGGCCGGCCTGGTCGCGGCGCACGAACTCACCAGCCGCGGCCGGAAGGTGGCCCTGCTGGACCAGGAGAACGCCGCCAACCTCGGCGGCCAGGCGTTCTGGTCCTTCGGCGGCCTCTTCCTGGTCGACTCGCCCGAACAGCGCCGCCTCGGCGTCAAGGACTCCCTCGACCTCGCCTGGAACGACTGGCGGGGCAGCGCCGGCTTCGACCGGATCGACGACGAGGACTCCTGGGCGGTGCGCTGGGCCCGCGCCTACGTCGAGTTCGCGGCCGGGGAGAAGCGGTCCTGGCTGCGCGGCCACGGCATCGAGCTGCTGCCCACCGTCGGCTGGGCCGAGCGCGGCGACCTGCGCGCCGACGGCCACGGCAACTCCGTACCCCGCTTCCACGTCGCCTGGGGGACCGGTACCGGCGTGGTCGAGCCCTTCGTGCGGTACGCCCGGCAGGCGGCGCGGGACGGGCTGCTGACCTTTTACCACCGGCACCGCGTGGACGAACTGCTCATCGACGGCACCACCGCGCGCGGGGTACGCGGCACCCTGCTGGCTCCGGACGACTCGCCGCGCGGTGTCGCCTCCAACCGGGAGACGGCCGGGGAGTTCGAGCTGACCGCGCAGGCCGTCGTCCTCACCACCGGCGGCATCGGGGCCAACCACGACATCGTCCGCCGCTACTGGCCCGAGCGGCTCGGCACGCCCCCGGCCGACATGGTCACCGGCGTCCCCGCCTACGTCGACGGCCGCATGCTCGACATCAGCGCGGAGGCCGGGGTGCGGCTGGTCAACCGGGACCGCATGTGGCACTACACCGAGGGCCTCGCCAACTGGGACCCGATCTGGCCCGGCCACGGCATCCGGGTCCTGCCCGGCCCCTCCTCCATCTGGCTCGACGCGCGCGGCCGCCGCCTGCCCGACCCCTGTCTGCCCGGCTACGACACGTTGAGCACCCTGCGCCATCTGCGCACCACCGAGGACATCGCGGGGCACGACCACTCCTGGTTCGTCCTCACCCGGAAGATCATCGAGAAGGAGTTCGCGCTCTCCGGCTCCGAGCAGAACCCCGACATCACCGCCAAGGACCGCAAGGCCGTGCTCCGCGACCGGGTGCTGGGCAAGGGCGCCCCGGGGCCGGTGCAGGCCTTCCTGGACAAGGGCGAGGACTTCGTCACCGCCGGCACCCTGGAGGAACTGGTGGCCAGGATGAACGGCCTCACCGGCGAGGCGCTGCTGGACCCGGCCGAGGTGCGCGGCCAGATCGAGGCCCGCGACCTCCAGATGGCCAACCCCTACAGCAAGGACTCCCAGGTCCAGGGCATCCGCAACGCCCGCCGCTACATCGGGGACCGGCTCGGCAGGGTCGCCTCCCCGCACCGCATCCTCGACCCCGAGGCGGGCCCGCTGATCGGGGTCCGGCTGCGTGTGCTGACCCGCAAGACCCTCGGCGGCATCCAGACCGACCTCGACTCCCGCGCCCTGGGCCTCGACGGCAGTCCCGTCGACGGGCTCTACGCGGCCGGCGAGGTGGCCGGCTTCGGCGGGGGAGGGGTGCACGGGTACAACGCGCTGGAGGGCACCTTCCTCGGTGGCTGCCTGTTCTCCGGCCGCGCCGCGGGCAGGGCGGCGGCCCGGCAGACCGGCTGAGGCGGCGCGACCGGGCCCCCGGCGGTCTGCTCCGGCAGGGTGCCGAGGGCCCTCGGGCCGGCCGGCTCCCCGTCGGCGCGGTGCCCGGGAGCGCAGGACAGCCGGGGGTCCGGCGCCCTAGTCTGTGGCGGAGCGATCATCGTCGTCCCGAAGGAGCGCACGTGACGTCCTCCCGCCGCCCGGCCGCACGACGCCGCACCGCCCTCCTCCGGCGCGAGACCGTCCTCGCCACGGTCCCCCTCGCGGTCGCCGCCCTCCTCGGCGCCGCCGCTCCGCTCGGCTCCGGCACCACCGGAGCACCGGGCGCCGGCGACCCGTACTTCCCGCTGAGCGGCAACGGCGGCTACCACGTACGCCACTACGACCTCACCCTCGGCTACGCCACGGCCGGCCGGCACCTGGACGGCACCGCCGTCCTCACCGCCCGTGCCACCCAGCGCCTTGGCCGCTTCGACCTGGACCTGAGCGGCCTCACGGTGACCTCCGTGCGCGTCGGCCGCGAGGACGCCCGCTTCACCCGCAAGGGCCAGGAACTCGTCGTCACCCCGAAGAGCACCCTGCGCGAGGGACAGGAATTCAAGGTCACCGTCCGCTACCAGGGCACCCCGAAGCCGGTCACCGACCCCGACGGCTCGGCCGACGGCTGGATTCCCACCGACGACGGCGCCTTCGTCGCGGGCCAGCCGCAGGGCGCCATGACCTGGTTCCCGGCCAACAACCACCCGCTGGACAAGGCGTCGTACGACTTCACCATCACCGTGCCCGAGGGCCGTACCGCCGTCGCCAACGGCGTGCTGCGCGGGCAGCGCACCGAGCACGGCCGCACCACCTTCCGCTGGCACCAGGCCGAGCCCATGGCCGCCTACCTCGCCACCGCCACCGTCGGCACCTTCACGGTCCGGCGCGGCACCCTGCCCGGCGGCGTCCAGCTCTACGACGCCGTCGACCCCCGGGAGGCCCGGGCCGCCGACCCGGTGACGAAGAAGCTGCCCGCGGTGCTGGAGTGGGAGGCCGGACTGTTCGGCCCCTACCCCTACCGGGCGGCCGGCTCGATCGTCGACCACGCCCCGGACGTCGGCTACGCCCTGGAGACCCAGACCCGCCCGGTGTACAGCTCGGCGCCCGACCTGGACACCCTCGTGCACGAGACCGCCCACCAGTGGTTCGGTGACTCCGTCTCGCTGACGAAGTGGCAGGACATCTGGCTCAACGAGGGCTTCGCCAGCTACACCGAGTGGCTCTACGAGGAGCAGCACGGCGGCGACAGCGCCCAGAAGACCTTCGACGGCCTCTACGCCCGCCCCGCCAAGGACAAGCTGTGGGCCTACCCGCCCGGCAACCCCGGCGACGGCGGCAAGATCTTCGGCGACCCCGTCTACGACCGGGGCGCGATGGCCCTGCACCAGGTGCGCAAGACCGTCGGCGACCGTGCCTTCCTGCGCATCCTGCGCGCCTGGGCCGCCCAGCACCGCGACGGCCACGGCACGACCGAGCAGTTCACCCGGCTCGCCGAGAAGGAGTCCGGCAAGAAGGTCGCCCCGGTGCTGCACACCTGGCTCTACACCAAGGGCAAGCCGAAGACCGCCTGACGGTCACTGCTCCCGCAGCCCCCACGGGGAGCCGTACGCGGTCAGCAGGTCGAGGAAGGGGCGGGCGGGAAAGGCCTCCGGGCCCAGCACGCCCGCGCCCGACCAGGCGCCGGTGGCGAGGAGTTCGAGGGCGACGACGGGGTTCACGGCCGTCTGCCAGACCACGGCCTGGGAGCCGTACTCGGCCATCGACCACTCGTTGTCCACCACGTGGTAGAGATACACCTCGCGCGGCGCCCCGTCCTTGGTGCCCCGGACCCAGGTGCCCGCGCAGGTCTTGCCGCGCATCCGGTCGCCCAGCGTCGCCGGGTCGGGCAGCCCGGCGGCCACCACGTCACGCGGCGAGACCGCCACCGGACCGTCCGGACCCGGCACGGTCACCGGAACGGTGCGGTCCAGGCCCAGTTGGTGCAGCGTGCGCAGCGTGTCGGTGAACTCGCGGCCCAGCCCGTACTTGAAGGTGACCCGCCGCGCGTCCGTCCAGCGCGGTATCAGCAGGACCTCCTCGTGCTCGACGTTCACGCACTCCACCGGGCCGATGCCCTCGGGGAAGTCGAACACCTCCGGCTCGCTGAACGGCTCGGTGGTGAACCAGCCGCGCCCCTCCTCGTAGACCACCGGCGGGTTCAGGCACTCCTCGATCGTGGTCCAGATGCTGAAGGAGGGAGCGAAGTCGTAGCCGTCCACGGTGAGGTTGGCGCCGTCGCGGACGCCGATCTCCTCGACGGTGTCGAAGAGCTCGTCCGCCGCGTACCGGGCGAACACGTCGGACAGACCGGGCTCCACGCCCATGCCCACCAGCGCCAGCGCGCCCGCACGTTCCCAGTCGGCGGCGAGCGCGAACTGCTCGTCGCCGAGCTTCACCCCGCACTCCTCGTACGGGCGCTCCGGGTGCGGCCGGGACAGCGACATCGCCATGTCGACATAGGTGGCCCCCGCCTCGCGGGCGGCCCGGAACAGCGGCATCACGAATCTGGGGTCGGTGGCATTCAGCAGCACGTCGCAGCCGTGCCGGGCGAGCAGCCCGGCGACCGCCGCCTCGTCGGCCGCGTCCACCCGCTCAGGTACGAACCGGTCCGCGTCCGCGCCGAGGGCCGCGACGGCCGCCTCCGCGCGGGCGGGGTCGTAGTCGGCCACCACCATGAGGTCGAAGAACGGACGGCGGGCCGCGATCCGGGTGACGGCGGTGCCCACACCACCGGCGCCCACGAGCAGTACACGCATGACGGAAACTCCCTGCCTGACACGGACGGAGAACGAGAACGGGACAGGCGCGCCTTGCCGTGAATCCAACGCCCCACGGCGCGTTAAGGTCAATGGCGTTGGCATAAGGACCGCCAGGACCGCAGAGAGAGGGCCCCGCCGTGCCCAAACCCGTCGTGCCCGAGGAGAAGCGCCGCAGGCGCCGGCCCACCCGCAGCGGCACCGTGCTCACCGAGGAACTGATCGTCACCACCGCGCTGCGGCTGCTGCGCGAGCACGGCAGCGCCGGGCTCACCGCGCGCCGCCTCGGCCTCGCCCTCGACTGCGACCCCAGCACCCTCTACCGGTACTTCCGGGGCATGGACGACCTCACCCTGGCCATCGGGGACGCCCTGATCGGCCAGGCCCTGGACGGCTGGCGACGCACCGGCCGCTGGCGCGCCGACCTGCGCGCCATCGGCACCCGCATCCACGCCGCCTACGTCGCCCACCCCCAGGCGGCGCTGCTGACCGTCAGCCGGGTCACCGGCCGCGCCCATGAACTCGCCGTCGACGAGGCGGCGGTCGCCG
>NZ_MUNH01000144.1:0-15311 GCF_002154615.1 Streptomyces recifensis | reverse complement strand
GGGGCGCCCCCGCGCGCGTGAGGCGGTACGCGAATCGGGCGGATCAGTCGGCGAACGTCGCCGCCAGCGCCTCCGCCAGCCCCGGCACCAGGTCCGGACCGGTCAGCACCTCGGTCGCCGCATCCTTCTCCCGCAGCCTGATCGCCGACTCGCGGTTGCCGTCGCGCAGCACCGCCACCGTCATCCGCACCTCCTGGCGCTCCGGACGCGCGGCCACCCACTTGGCCAGCTCGGCGTCGCCGAGCCCCTGCGGGACCTGTGTGTCGACGGACGACGGGAGCATCAGGCGCTCCACGGTGAGCGCGCAGCCGACCACCGCGTCCGGCCAGGCGATGGTGGCGAGGAACTCGTCGAGCGCCTTGTCGGCGGGCACCTCGTCCTGCTCGACCGGGGTGAAGCCGGTGGCGCCGGTCTCCTCGTCCAGGCCGAGCTGGGCCGCGAGAGAGGGTTCCTGGGTGCGCAGACGCGCGGTGTCGACGAGGGCGAAGAGGCGGGCCGGCTGGTCCCAGCCGAGGCCGGACGCGTACTCGTCGATCTCGAGTACGGCCCGGGTGAGCGGGCTCGCCGCCATGGGAGTGTTGGACATGGTCACAATCCTGCCTCGTTCCTGGCCGAAATCGGGAACCGAGTAAACCGTGAGTAAGTTGCATAGGTGGGGGCCCGCGATCACAGGGGGCCACCAAGGACCCGCGAACACGAGGGTCTGACGGATCGACAGCGACTTCGAGGTGCGCACCTTGGCTTTCCAGATGCCGGACCGCGGCGGAGGCCCGACGGGGCCACGGATCAGGGCGGGCCGTCCGTCCCGGCGGGTGAGGACCCTGCTCGTGACCCTGGGCGTCCTGGCCGCCCTCGGCATGGCCTTCACCATGTTCGCCGGCTTCTGGACGGACTGGCTCTGGTACCGGTCGGTGCACTACTCGTCGGTCTTCACCACCACCCTGTGGACGAAGATCGGGCTGTTCTTCGTCTTCGGTCTGCTGATGGCCCTCGCGGTGGGCTTCAACATCTGGCTCGCGCACCGGATGCGGCCCCCGCTGAGCGCCATGTCGATGGAGCAGCAGAGCCTCGACCGGTACCGGATGGGGATCGCGCCGTACAAGACCTGGCTGCTGCTCGCCGTCACCGCGCTGGTCGGCCTCATCGCCGGCGCCTCGGCGGCCGGGCAGTGGCGGGTCTGGCTGATGTGGGTCAACGGCGTGCCGTTCCACCAGAAGGACCCCCAGTTCCACCGGGACGTCTCCTTCTACGCCTTCGACCTGCCCTGGTACCGCTTCCTGCTCGCCTTCGGCTTCGCCACGGCCATCCTGTCGCTGATCGCCGCCGCGCTCACCCACTACCTGTACGGCGGACTGCGCGTCACCAGTCCCGGCTCGCGCGCCTCGGCCGCCGCGACCGGTCATCTCTCGGTGCTGCTCGGCGTCTTCGTCTCCCTCAAGGCCGTCGCCTACTGGCTCGACCGGTACGGACTGGCCGTGAAGTCCAGCGACTTCCGGGCGACCGGCAACTGGACGGGTCTGCGCTATGTGGACGCCAACGCCTATCTGCCCGCCAAGAACATCCTGTTCTTCATCGCCGTCATCTGCGCGCTGCTGTTCTTCGCCACCCTGTGGCGGCGCACCTGGCAGCTCCCCGTCATCGGCTTCGGCCTGATGGTGCTCTCCGCGGTCCTGATCGGCGGCCTCTACCCGGCCATCGTGCAGAAGTTCCAGGTCCAGCCCAACGAGCAGGCCAAGGAAGCCCCGTACGTCCAGAAGAACCTCAAGGCGACCCGCGAGGCGTACGGCATCGACCACACCCAGGTCAGCGAGTACTCCGGCAGGGCCGCGACGGAGGACAAGACCAAGCTGCGCGACCAGGTCGGCCAGACCGCCAGCATCCGCATCATGGACCCGAACGTGGTCTCGCCCACGTTCCAGCAGCTCCAGCAGATCCGGAACTACTACGGCTTCCCGACCAACCTGGACGTCGACCGGTACCCCACCAAGGACGGCAAGGAGCAGGACACCGTCCTCGGCCTGCGTGAGCTGAACCTGGGCGGCATCCCGAAGAACAACTGGATCAACGACCACTTCCGCTACACCCACGGCTACGGCGTGGTCGCCGCCAAGGGCACCGAGTCCGACGACAAGGGCCGCCCGGTCTTCACCGAGAAGAACCTGCCCTCCAAGGGCGACCTCGGCGAGTACCAGCAGCAGGTGTACTACGGCGAGAAGACCACCACGTACTCCATCGTCGGCGGTCCCCAGAAGGAGATCGACTACTCCGACGACGAGGGCGAGAAGACCACCAGCTACCAGGGAAAGAGCGGCGTCAATCTCGACAACCCGCTCAACCGGGCGGCGTACGCGGTGGCGTTCAACGAGCCGCAGATCCTCTACTCCGGGGCGATCGGCGACGGTTCGCGCATCCTGTACAACCGCACCCCCAAGGACCGCGTCGAGTCCGTCGCGCCCTGGCTGACCATCGACGGCGACGCCTACCCGGCCGTGGTGGACGGGCGCATCCAGTGGATCGTCGACGCCTACACGACCAGCAACGGCTACCCGTACGCCTCGCGCACCACGCTCGGCGACACCACGGCCGACTCGCTGACCGCGACCAACAACTCCCGTGCGGTGGTGGCCCAGCAGAACCAGGTCAACTACATCCGCAACTCGGTCAAGGCGACCGTCGACGCCTACACCGGTGACGTGAAGCTCTACCAGTGGGACTCCGCCGACCCGGTGCTCAAGACGTGGATGAAGGCGTTCCCGAACACGGTGAAGCCCCGCTCGGACATCAGCCCGGAGCTGATGGCCCATCTGCGGTACCCGCAGGACCTGTTCAAGGTCCAGCGCGAGCTGCTCACCCGCTACCACGTGACCAACGCGCAGACCTTCCTCAGCGGCAGCGAGGTGTGGCAGGTCCCGGACGACCCGTCCAACGACTCGCGCGACTCGGTCCCGCCGTACTACCTGAGCATGAAGATGCCGGACCAGAAGCAGCAGGTCTTCTCGCTGACGACGACCTTCACACCGAACGGCCGGGACAACCTGAGCGCGTTCATGGCCGTCGACTCCGATCCGCGCGCCAGCGACTACGGCAAGATCAGAATCCTGAAGCTGCCGACGAGCACCACGGTCGACGGCCCCAAGCAGGTGCAGAGCCAGTTCAACTCCGAACCGTCCATCGCGGAGACGATCAGCCTGCTGAGCCGGGGTCACTCCCAGGTGGAGTACGGCAACCTGCTGACCGTCCCCCTGGACGGCGGCCTGCTGTACGCGGAGCCGGTGTACGTGCGCGGCGGCACCCTGAAGTACCCGCTGCTGCGCAAGGTGCTGGTGACCTACGAGGGCCGGACCGCCTTCGAGGACACCCTGGACCAGGCGCTGGACAAGGTCTTCGGGGTCAAGGGCTCCAAGCCGCCGGAGTCCGGCACCACCGAGCCGCCGGCGTCCACCAACCCGACGGTCCGCCAGGCTCTCCAGGACGCCCAGAAGGCGTACGACGCGGGCCAGGAAGCCCTCAAGTCCGGCCCGGACTGGGACGCCTACGCCAAGGCCCAGAAGGACCTCCAGGACGCGCTCCGGAGGGCCGAGGACGCCCAGTCCGCGGCGGACAAGCCCCGGACCAGCGGCGACTGACCTGACCCGCCCCCGCGCCGTGCTAGAGTTGTGCACACAACGACGCGGGGTGGAGCAGCTCGGTAGCTCGCTGGGCTCATAACCCAGAGGTCGCAGGTTCAAATCCTGTCCCCGCTACTGAAAACGAAGGCCCGGATCTCATCGAGATCCGGGCCTTCGTGATGTGCGAACTCATGTGCTGTGTGTTCCATCGGCCGCGCCGCCGCCCGGAGTTGGGCCAACTGTGTTTGACTTGTCTCTCTGTGGGCATGTCGACAAAACGCTGAAGTGACCTCACGGGCTGCGGTACACCGGGTGTACCCAGGTTGCAGGTGGTGCGACGATGGACGTTATGGGGGACAAGGCAACTCTGTTCGAGACAGGGCGATTTGTGCAGCCTTCGGGTGAGGAACCGTCCCGCGACGTGGACGAGGTGGGGGAGGACGCCGAGGAGGTGCGCCTCGGAATGGCGGCGCGCACCGGCGACGCCGAGGCCGCCAGCATCCTCGGTGCCATGCTGCTGCGCCGCGGTGACCTCGACGCCGCCGAACCCCAGCTCCGTGCCGCCGCGTCCGCCGGTGACCGGCCCGCCGCCAACAACCTGGGCGTCCTGCTGCACCAGCGCGGGTACGCCGACGAGGCCGCCGACTGGTGGCGGATCGCCGCCGTCGCCGGCTCGGCGGCCGCGGCGCACGCGCTCGGCCGCCACCACCGCGAGCGCGGCGACGAACCCGCCGCCGAGTACTGGTTGCGCCAGTCCGCCGAGCAGGGCCATGTACTCGGCGCCTACGCCCTCGCCGACCTGCTGGAGCACCGCGGCGACTCCCGCTCCGCGTACTGGATGCGCGCCGCCGCCGAGCGCGGCCACCGCGAGGCCGCCTACCGGCTCGCCCGCTCCCTGGACGGCGGGGACGTCGAGCCCGGCATGGGCCGCGAGGAGGAGCCCGGTGCCACGAAGGCGTCCACCGAGGCCGAGCAGTGGTACCGCCAGGCCGCCGCACGCGGCCACCGCCGGGCCGCGCTGCACCTGGGCGCCATCCTGGAGAAGCGCGGCGAGCTGAAGGAGGCCGGCCGCTGGTACCTCACCTCGGCCAAGGACGGCGAGGCCCGCGCCGCCTGCGCGCTGGGCTTCCTGCTGCGCGACGCCGGGGACACCGAGAGCGCGGCCGTGTGGTGGCTGCGCGCCGCCCAGGACGGTGACGGCAACGCGGCCAACGCGCTGGGCGCCCTGCACGCCGAGCGCGGCGAGACCCAGACCGCCGAGCGCTGGTACCGGGCCGCGCTGGACGCCGGGGACGACAACGGCGCCTACAACCTCGGGCTGCTCTGCGCCGAGCAGGGCCGCACGGCCCAGGCCGAGCAGTGGTACCGGCGCGCCGCCTACGCCGGGCACCGGGAGGCGGCGAACGCGCTGGCCATCCTGTTGCTGCGGGGCGGCGACACCAGCGGCGCCGAGCCCTGGTTCTCCAAGGCCGCCGAGGCAGGCAGCGTGGACGCCGCGTTCAACCTGGGCATCCTGCACGCCGGCCGCGACACCGAGCGGGACGCCGAGGCCGCGGTGCGCTGGTACGAGCGGGCGGCCGCCGCCGGACACACCGAGGCCGCCCTCCAGGTCGGCATCGCCCGGCTGCGCGAGGGCGACGAGCAGACCGCCGAGCGCCATCTGCGGTGCGCGGCCGGGGGCGGCAGCGCGGAGGCCGCGTACCGGCTGGCCACCGTGCTGGACGCCCGCCGCCCGCCGGAGCCCGCACACGAGCTGGGCGAGAGCGTGCACGACAAGACCGAGTGCGAGGAGTGGTACGAGCGGGCGGCCGGCCAGGGGCACCGGCGCGCCCAGGTGCGGGTCGGCATGCTCGCGGCGGCGCGCGGTGACGTGGTCGAGGCGGCGCGCTGGTACCGGGCGGCCGCCGAGGCCGGGTCCCGCAACGGCGCCTTCAACCTGGGGCTGCTGCTGGCCCGCGAGGGCAGCGAGCCCGAGGCCGCCGTGTGGTGGACCCGGGCCGCCGACGCCGGGCACGGCCGGGCCGCGCTGCGCCTGGCCCTGGTGTACGCGCGCCGGGGCGAGCTGGCCGAGGGGCAGCGCTGGGCGGCCCGCGCGGTGGAACTGGGCCCGAAGGAGGTCGGCGAGCGGGCGGCCAGGCTGCGGGACGCGCTGCGCGAGGAGCTGTCGGCCTGAGCTGGGCGGACGGGGCGCGGGAGAATGGATTTGCCTCGGCGGCCGTGGGTCCCGTAGTGTCGTGTTCACCGACGCGGGGTGGAGCAGCTCGGTAGCTCGCTGGGCTCATAACCCAGAGGTCGCAGGTTCAAATCCTGTCCCCGCTACTGAAGGCTCAGGGCCGGAATCCGAATGGATTCCGGCCCTCAGTCGTGTGCCGGGGGGGCTTCGTCAGTCGGCGGCGCACTCCGGGCACAGACCCCGGTAGGTCACCTCGACGTCCGAGACGGCGAAGCCGAAGCGCTCGGTGTCGGGAAGGTCGGTGAGCGGGTCGCCGGTGGGATGCACGTCGCGGATCGCGCCGCAGCGGGAGCAGACCAGGTGATGGTGCGGGTGGTGCGCGTTGGGGTCGTACCGCTTGGCGCGGTGGTCCGTGCTGACCTCCAGCACCTCGCCGAGCGAGACCAGCTCGCCCAGGGTGTTGTAGACGGTCGCACGGGAGATCTCCGGCAGCTTCGCCACGGCGCGCGCGTGAACCTCGTCGGCCGTGAGGTGGACGTGCTCGCCGTCCAGCACCTCGGCCACCACTCGGCGCTGCGAGGTCAGCCGCCATCCGCGTCCACGCAGCCGGTCCAGAAGGTCACTCATGGCAGCCAGCGTAACAGCAGGCCGAACAGATCCCGAACAGGTGTGACTTTGGAATCCGAGCAGGGTTGGACACAGTCCAACCCTGCTGGAGGGGTTTCAGAGGGCGGGTTCCGGGGCGCGCGCCGGGGCCCAGCAGCGGATGATGTCGCGGACCGAGACGATGCCCGCGGGCTCGCCCCGGTCCAGCACGACCAGGTGCCGGAAGCCGCCGCGCGTCATGGCGCTCGCGGCCTCACGCAGGGTCCAGGCCGGGGCGGCGAAGACCACGGACGTGGTGGTGTGGGCCTGGGCGGACTCCGCGTCCGGGTCCTGGCCGAGGCCGACGGAGTTGAGGATGTCCCGCTCGGTGAGGATGCCGATGCCGCCCGCGTCCGGGTCGAGCACCACGGCGGCGCCGACCCGGCGGGCGGACATCAGGGCGGCGGCCTGGCGGAGGGTGTGGGCGGGGCCGATGGTGAGGACCACCGTGCTCATGGCGTCTCTGACGAGCGTGGGGGGTGATGCGGGGGCGGGAACGAGCATGGGCTTCAGCCACCTCCTGCGGAACCCGTGCCGCACAAGCACGGATTCACGAATTCACAAATGAGGGAGGCTTCAGCGTGACAGGTAAAAGGGAGGTCAACAAGAGGGCGCGCGTGGCCCGTCGAGGGCGCGCGGTGCCGGCGGGCGCGCTCAGTCGCCGAGGCGTCCCAGCAGCGCGTCGTGCAGCAGGCCGTTGGAGGCCGCCGCGTTGCCGCTGTGCGGGCCCGGACGGCCGTCGAGGCCGGTGAAGGTGCCGCCCGCCTCGGTGACGATGATCGCGTTGGCCGCCATGTCCCACAGCGACAGCTCCGGCTCCGCGCACATGTCCACCGAGCCCTCCGCCACCATCATGTAGGGCCAGAAGTCGCCGTACGCGCGCGTGCGCCACACCTCGCGGGACAGTTCCAGGAAGCCGTCGAGCCGGCCGCGCTCCTCCCAGCCGGTGAGCGAGGAGTAGGCGAAGGAGGCGTCGGCCAGGTCGCCCACCCCGGAGGCGTGGATACGGCTCGCCGCGGTCAGGCTGCGTCCGGTGAAGGCACCGTGGTCCTTCGCGGCCCACCAGCGGCGGCCCAGCGCGGGCGCCGAGACCAGGCCCACGACCGGGTGGAACCCGCCCGGCCCCGCCTCCATCAGCGAGATCAGGGTCGCCCACACCGGGACCCCGCGCACGTAGTTCTTGGTGCCGTCGATCGGGTCGATCACCCAGCGGCGCGGGCCCGAGCCCTCGGCGCCGTACTCCTCGCCGAGCACCGAGTCGCGGGGGCGGGCGCGCTGGAGGTGGTTGCGGATCAGCTCCTCGGCGGCCTTGTCCGCCTCGCTGACCGGCGTCATGTCCGGTTTCGTCTCGACCTTCAGGTCGAGGGCCTTGAAGCGCTCCATGGTGGTCGCGTCGGCGGCGTCGGCGAGGACATGGGCGAGGCGCAGATCGTCGAGATAGTCCGGCATGTGACGACCGTATCGGCCGCCGGTGTCCGGAGGCCACCAGGGGGAGCGCGGGCGCGGCGTACGGCGCGTCGGCCGAACCGCGCCCCCGGTACGCCCCCGGACCCTTGACAGCGCCGGTGGGCGAGTCAAATCTAAGCGCCACAGCTCGCCCCAGGGAGGCGAAGATGCCCGCAGCCCGCGAATCGCTGCTGGACGCCGCAGGCAGAGCACTGGCCCAGCGGCCGTGGTCGACGGTACGGATGGTCGACGTGGCGGCGGCCGCCGGAGTGTCCCGGCAGACGCTCTACAACGAGTTCGGCAGCAAGGACGGCCTGGCCCGGGCCCTGATGCGGCGCGAGGCCGACGGCTACCTCGCCGGTGTGGACCGCGCCCTCGCCGCCCACGCCGGCCCCCGCGACCGGCTCGCCGCCCTCGCCGAGTGGACCGCCACCGCCGCCCGCGGCAACGCGCTGGTACGGGCCATGCTCACCGGAAGCTGGACGGAGCGGCTCCCCGAGCCGGCCCGCTCCGGCCTGCCCTCCACCTCCACCGTGCCCGCGCAGCGCCGGGCCGACGGGCCGCTGCCCGCACCCGGAGACTTCCTGCGGATGGTGCGCGACCGGTCCGTGGCCGTCCTCGCCGCACCCGGCACCCCCGCCTCCGACACCGCCCGGCTGGCCTTCGCCTGCGAAGTAGCCCTCCGCCTCGGCCTGTCCTGCGTGGCGGCCCCGGCCGACGAGGGCGGCACGGCGGCGCTCGTCCACCACGCCCTGCACCGGGACTTCGAGAGCTAGGGCCTCTCGTTTGGATCTTGCCGGGCTCGCGGGGTCCGGCCTGATCCAAACGAAAGACCCTAGTGCGCCGACCCTGACAACTGGAGACCGATCACCCCGACGATCACCAGGGAGATGGAGACGATCTTCAGGGTGGAGACCAGGTCGCCGAGGAAGACCATGCCGTAGATCGCCGTGCCCGCCGCGCCGATGCCGGTCCACACCGCGTAGGCGGGGCCGACGTCGAGCTTCTTCAGGGCCAGGGTCAGCAGGCCGAAGCTGCCGAGGGCGAAGGAGGCGAAGGCGATGGTCGGCCAGAGCCGGGTGAATCCGTGGGACAGCTTCAGGCACACGGCGAAACCGGTTTCCAGAAGCCCGGCGACGATGACCAGCAGCCACGCCATGCGCTGTCCTCCCCTAGGGTCTGTCTTCCGGATCTTGCCGGGGTCGCGGGCCCTGGCACGCACATCTGCGGCGTTGTCGTCGGTTGCCGACGCTCCGCGTCGACGCCCTCCTCCGCCTTGCAGCCGCACGCACCAGACCCCGCTCGGGTCGGCTCGAAGGCACCGTCGGCCCGAGCCGGCCTGATCCGGAAGAAAGACCCTTGGTCCGGATCTCCGGCTCGGTGCGATTATGCACTTACCGAACCCGGGACCCCGCAAACCACGCGAGCCTCAGTCGCCCTCCCTGCGCTCCCTGGTCGCCAGCAGCCGGCGCAGCGAGTACAGCCGGGCCTGGCGCGCGTGCCCGTCAGCCACCCAGGCGTCCAGCGCGCAGTCCGGTTCGTCGTGGCTGCACGCGCGCGGGCAGCCGGCCGTCCCCGGCACCAGGTCCGGGAAGGCGTTGATCACCCGCGAGGGGTCGATGTGCGCCAGCCCGAAGGACCGCACGCCCGGTGTGTCGACCACCCAGCCGGTGCCGTCGCCGAGGGGGAGCGCCAGCGCGGAGGTCGTGGTGTGCCGGCCCCGGCCGGTCACCGCGTTGACGTGTCCCGTCGTACGCCGGAGATCCTCCGGCACCAGCGCGTTGACCAGGGTGGTCTTGCCGACCCCGGAGTGGCCGACGAACGCCGTCGTCCTCCCGTCCAGGTGCTCGCGGACCCGGTCGGCCGCGTCGCCGTTCTCCAGCTCCTCGCGGCTGGTCACCACGTAGGGGATGTCCAGGTCGCCGTACAGCTCCAGCAGCTTGTCCGGGGAGGCCAGGTCCGACTTGGTCATGACCAGCAGGGGCTCCAGGCCGCCGTCGAAGGCCGCGACCAGGCAGCGGTCGATCAGCCGGGGGCGGGGCTCGGGGTCCGCGAGGGCGGTGACGATGGCGAGCTGGTCGGCGTTGGCCACCACGACGCGCTCGTAGGGGTCGTCGTCGTCGGCGGTGCGGCGCAGCAGGGAGGAGCGGTCCCCGATGCGCACGATCCGCGCGAGGGTGTCCTTCTGGCCCGACAGGTCACCGACCAGCGAGACCCGGTCGCCCACCACGGCCGCCTTGCGGCCCAGCTCGCGGGCCTTCATGGCGGTGATCGTCCGCCCCTCGACCAGGCAGGTCAGCCGGCCCCGGTCGACGGTGAGGACCATGCCCTCCGCCGCGTCCTCGTGCTTGGGCCGGATATTGGTCCGCGGGCGGTTGCCCTTGCGGTTGGGACGCGTGCGGATGTCGTCCTCGTCGGTGTGCTTGCCGTAGCGGCGCATGATCTCGTCCCGCCCGTCAGTTACCGAGCATCCCGGCCCACAGCTCGGGGAAGTCCGGGAGGGTCTTCGCCGTCGTCGCCACGTTCTCGATCCGCACCCCCGGCACGGCCAGGCCGATGATCGCGCCCGCCGTCGCCATCCGGTGGTCGTCGTAGGTGTGGAACACGCCGCCGTGCAGCGGACGCGGGCGGATGTGCAGGCCGTCGGCGGTCTCGGTGACGTCGCCGCCGAGTTCGTTGATCTCCTTGGTGAGCGCGGCCAGCCGGTCCGTCTCGTGCAGCCGGAGGTGGGCCACACCCCGCAGGGTGGAGGGGGAGTCGGCGAGGGCGGCGACCGCGGCGATGCCGGGGGTCAGCTCGCCGACGTCGCCCAGGTCCACGTCGATGCCGTGCACCGCGCCGGTACCGGAGAACACCAGCCCGTACTCGGTCAGCTCGCAGGAGCCACCCATCTCGGTGAAGATCTCCCGCAGCCGGTCACCCGGCTGGGTGGTGCGCTCCGGCCAGTCCGGGATGGTCACCTTGCCCCCGGTGACCAGGGCGGCAGCGAGGAACGGCTGGGCGTTGGACAGGTCCGGCTCGACCGTCAGGTCCCGGCCCAGCAGCGCGCCCGGCGTCACCCGCCACACGTTCGGCTCGCCGCCGGACTCCGGGGTGTCGACCTGGGCGCCGACCGCGCGCAGCATGTCCACCGTCATCCGGATGTGGGGGAGCGAGGGCAGGGTCGCGCCGGTGTGGCGGACCTCCACGCCCTGGTTGAAGCGCGGCGCGGACAGCAGCAGCGCCGAGACGAACTGGGACGACGAGGACGCGTCGACCGACACCGGGCCGCCCTCCAGCGCCCCGCCGCCGTGCACGGTCAGCGGCAGCGCGCCCCGGCCGTCGTCGTCGATCCGGGCGCCCAGGACCCTGAGCGCGTCGATCACACCGTGCAGCGGGCGCTCGTAGGAGCGGGGGTCGCCGTCGAAGCGGACCGGCCCGTCGGCCAGCGCGGCGACCGGCGGCAGGAAGCGCATGACCGTGCCCGCGTTGCCGACGTCCACCGTGGCCGGACCGCGCAGCCCCGTCGGCAGCACCCGCCATGCCTCGCCGGAGCCGTCCGGGCCGACGCCCTCCTCGATCTCCACGCCCATCGCGCGCAGCGCCCCCGCCATCAGCAGGGTGTCCCGCGACCGCAGCGGACGGCGCAGCCAGCCCGGCTCTGAGGCGAGGGCGGCCAGCACCAGGGCCCGGTTGGTGACCGATTTGGAACCGGGCACGTGGACCGTCGCGTCGACGGCCCCCGTCGCGTGCGGGGCGGGCCAGAGGGCGGTGTGAGCGGGGTTCACGGTCATGCGCCCCACTTTAGTGGCTGGGACCGCACCCATTCCTTGATGGAAGCCGCCCGGCGGCGGCTCAGAGCCGCAGCAGCCACTGCCCGCCGCCGATCAGCGAGCACAGCGACACCGCGTGGAACAGGAACAGCCACAGCCCGGCCGGCACATGGGTGAGCCGGGACAACTGGTCCGCGTCCGAGTCCCCGGCGCCGCCCCGCCGGCGCTTGGCCTGCAGCTCGAAGGGCGGACGCACTCCGCCCAGCAGCAGGAACCACACCACCGCGTACGCGAACGCCGCCTGCACCTGCGGTCCGGCCAGCCACGACACGAGCAGGAAGGCCCCACCGGTCAGCACCACGGTCAGCACCCCATAGGCGTTGCGGATCATCACCAGCATCGCAAGCAGCAGGGCGGTCGCCACCCACAGCAGCAGGGTGATGCGCCCGGCGGCCAGCAGCGCGGCCCCGCCGAGCCCGAGCAGCGAGGGCGCGGTGTAGCCCGCGGCGGCCGTCAGGATCATGCCGAGCCCGTACGGCTTGCCCCGGCTGACCGTGAGGCCGCTGGTGTCGGAGTGCAGCCGTATACCGGTCAGCTTCCGGCCGGTGACGAGCGCGATCAGTCCGTGGCCCCCCTCGTGCGCGATGGTGATCGCGTTCCGGGCCACCCGCCACACCGGGTGCGGGGCGACCACGGCGAGCGCGGCGGCCAGGGTGGCCAGCACCACCCACAGGTCGGGACCGGGCTGGGTGCCGCTGAGCCGGTCCCAGAGGTCGGGCAGCGCGGTGGTCGTGTTGCTGTCCATGTCTGCGGGTGGCTCCCTGTCGTCGGACGGACTCTGGCACTGTGGCTGGTATGTGCGGACGGTATGCGGCCAGTCGTAGCCCAGAGGATCTCGCGGGAGTCTTCGACATCGAGGTGGGGGTCCCCCCTGCCCCCGCGGAAGGGGGTGACCGTACCCCGGAACCCGAGGAGACCCTGGCGCCGGACTACAACGTGGCCCCGACCAAGGAGGTCTACGCGGTCCTGGACCGTCCGCTGAAAGACGCCGCCGACCGGCGTCCGGTTCGCCAGCTGCGCCGGCTGAGGTGGGGACTGGTGCCGTCCTGGGCCAAGACGCCCGAGGGCGCCGCCCGGATGATCAACGCCCGCGCGGAGACCGTGCACGAGAAGCCGGCCTACCGCCGCGCCTTCGCCGCCCGCCGCTGCATCCTGCCCGCCGACGGCTACTACGAGTGGGTCACCGGGGAGCAGGAGCGCGATCTGGAGGTCGAGGGCAAGAAGAAGAGGGCGCGCAAGCAGCCGTACTTCGTGACCCCCGCCGACGGCTCGGTGTTCGCCATGGCCGGGCTGTACGAGTTCTGGCGGGACCGCACCCTGCCCGACGACCACCCCGGCGCCTGGTGGGCGACCTGCTCGGTGATCACCACCGAGGCCGAGCAGGGTCCGCTGGCCGTCGCCCCCGCCGAGGGCCCCGGCTCGCTCGCCGACATCCACCCCCGGATGCCCCTGATGCTGACCCCGGACCGCTGGGACGCCTGGCTGGACCCCGCCCGCACCGACCCCGAGGAGCTGCGGGAGCTGCTGGCCCCGCCGCCCGGGGGCCTGATGCGGGCCTACCCGGTGTCGACGGCCGTCAGCAACGTCCGCAACAACGGCCCGGAGCTGCTGAAGGAGCTGGAGGGGCCGGAGGAGGGCACACTCTTCTGACGTGAGCCCCACTTCCGCCGCTGTGAGCGAGACCGTCGAGACCGAGGCCGGGACCGCCCGCGTCACCTGGTACCACGCGCCCGAGCCCCGCCTCGTCCTGGCCGTCGGCCATGGCGCCGGCGGCGGCATCGAGGCCCGCGACCTCCAGGCGCTGGCCGGCGCCCTGCCCGCGCACGGGGTGAGCGTCGCCCTGGTCGAACAGCCGTGGCGGGTGGCGGGGCGCAAGGTCGCCCCGGCGCCGAAGACGCTGGACACCGGCTGGCGGGGCCTGTGGCCCGCGCTGACCCGGCCCGGCCTGCCGGTGATCTCCGGCGGCCGCAGCGCGGGCGCCCGCGTCGCCTGCCGCACCGCCACCGGGCTGGGCGCCCACGCGGTGCTCGCGCTGAGTTTCCCGCTGCACCCGCCGGGCAGGCCGGAGAAGTCCCGCGCCGGGGAACTGCTCGCCGCCGGGGTGCCCACGCTCGTCGTCCAGGGCGGGAACGACCCCTTCGGCCGCCCCGAGGAGTTCCCCGAGGGCGGCTTCGAGCTGGTCGAGGTGGCCTACGGGGACCACTCCTTCGCGGTGCCGAAGCGGGCCCCCGTGACGGGGGAGTCCGCGCTGGAGACCGTGACGGACGCCGTCACCAGGTGGGCCGCGTCACTCGGGTGACTCTCGGGAATGCCGGACGGGGCACCGCTGTTGTGCCGGACAGAAGTACTGGAGCGCCGGTGAGGCGTCGTCGCGGGAGAGGAAGTCAGCCGCATGGGTTCGACCGCATGTCCGAGTCGCAGCAGCCGTACTGACCTGGACTGGACGGTGCTGCACGCGGCCAAGACCGCTCCGATTCGAGCGGCGGCGGGTACGGGTCGTGTTCTATCCTCCGAAACGAGTGGGGTCGGTCTCGGCCTCGCGCGGGAACTTGAGGAGGTGGGTCCGGTCACCGGTACCGACGCAGGGGCCGGCAGCGGCCAGGCGGAGCAGCCCGAGGGCCAGGGCGTGAGCGCGGGGACGGGCGCGGAGAGCAGCACGGAGCGCAGCGCGCGCTTCGAGCGGGACGCGCTCGAATTCCTCGATCAGATGTATTCGGCCGCTCTGCGCATGACGCGCAACCCGGCCGACGCCGAGGACCTGGTGCAGGAGACGTATGCCAAGGCGTACGCCTCGTTCCACCAGTTCCGCGAAGGGACCAACCTCAAGGCGTGGCTGTACCGGATCCTCACCAACACCTTCATCAACTCGTACCGCAAGAAGCAGCGCGAACCGCAGCGCAGCGCGGCCGAGGAGATCGAGGACTGGCAGCTCGCGCGCGCCGAGTCGCACATGTCGACGGGGCTGCGCTCAGCGGAGTCCCAGGCGCTGGACCACCTCCCGGACTCGGACGTGAAGTCCGCGCTCCAGTCGATCCCCGAGGAGTTCCGCATCGCGGTCTACCTCGCGGACGTAGAGGGCTTTGCGTACAAGGAGATCGCGGACATCATGGGGACACCCATCGGTACGGTGATGTCCCGGCTGCACCGGGGCCGCCGCCAACTGCGCGGCATGCTGGAGGACTACGCGCGCGAGCGCGGCCTGGTCCCCGCGGGCGCCGGAGAGTCGAACGAAGCGAAAGGCTCGGGCTCATGAGCTGCGGAGAGCCGCACGAGACGAACTGCAGTGAGGTCCTCGACCATCTGTACGAGTTCCTTGACAGTGAGATGCCGGACGTCGACCGCGACAAGTTCCAGCACCACTTCGAGGAATGCCATCCGTGCCTGGAGAAGTACGGTCTGGAGCAGGCCGTCAAGAAGCTGGTCAAGCGGTGCTGCGGACACGACGACGTCCCCGCCGACCTGCGCGCCAAGGTCATGGGCCGGATCGAGCTCATCCGCTCCGGCGGCACCGTCCCCGAGCATGACGTGACCGCGGCCGCTGGCGAGAGCTGACCGCCGCTTCCGTCACCCGAACGTGCTAATCCCACCGCACTAGCCCCCGCGCTCCCCGTGCCCCGCCCTACGCTC
>NZ_MUNH01000143.1:0-18218 GCF_002154615.1 Streptomyces recifensis | reverse complement strand
ATCCCCAGCGGGCCGTGGAGGCGCTCGCCGGGCTCGGGTACGTCCGGCAGCTCACCGAGGGCGGGCCGCGGCTGCTGGGGCAACTGGTCGCGGCGGGGGTGCTGGACGAGCTGTGTCTGACGCTGTCGCCCATGCTCACCGCCGGGGACGCGCAGCGCATCGCGGGCGGTCCGGGTGTCTTTCTGCCGCACCGGTTCGCGCTCGCGTCGCTGCTGGAGGAGGACGGATTTCTGTTCGGACGGTACCGCCGGCCCTGAAAACAGCGGAATCTACCGTTCCGTTTAGCTTCCGGGGGGCACACTTAGTCCGGTGCTCCCCGTGCGGTAACGGGGCAGGATGGTTTCCGCAGGCCCTGTTCGGGCCAACGGAGGACAGAGGGTCACGAGGGCCCTCGAGGGAGAAGAGGCGGCTGGTGTTCACAAGCGTTCTGATGATCGAGAAGGCCCTGACGTCGGCCGACGTGGAGTTCGTGACGACCTTGCACGGGGACGAGCCGGTCTTCTTCCATGTGCTCCTCCAGCCGCGCGGTGACCAGGCGGACCGGCTGCTGCGGGCCATCGACGACATCGCCCTCGGCGAGCTGGACGAGGCCGTGCACGAGGGCGAGACGCCCGAGGGCACGGACGCGCGGGGGGTGGGGGAGAAGGCCCTGGAGGTCTCCCTGCAGGCGCTGCGCGCCGCCGGGAGCCGGGCCGAGGGACGACTGGTCGAGAACCACCCGCTGGAGGCGCTCAAGTCCCTCGTCGCGGAGGTGGACGCCGACGAGGTCATCGTCCTCACCGACCCCCACTACGTCGAGGAGTTCTTCCACCGCGACTGGGCCTCCCGCGCCCGCCACAAGGTCGGCGTCCCGGTCCTGAAGCTCTTCAGCCACAGCAAGGCGTAGTTCCGCAAAGCCGCGCTCCTCACCCGGCGCGCCAGTGGCCGGGGTGCGGGAGGGGCCGGATCTGCGCATAGGGTGGGCCTCCTCTGGCTCGCTCGTATATGGGAGAAGAACGCATGGCACCCGGCCTTCCTATCGCCATGGACCGACCGCACTTCATCGGGATCGGGGGGGCCGGGATGTCGGGGATCGCCAAGATCCTGGCCCAGCGTGGGGCGCGGGTGGCGGGGAGTGACGCCAAGGAGTCCGCGACCGCCGAGGCGCTGCGGGCGCACGGGGCGACCGTGCACATCGGGCACGCCGCCGGGCACCTCGCCGACGACGCGAGCTGTGTCGTCGTCTCCTCCGCGATCCGGCAGGACAACCCCGAGCTGGCCCGCGCCGCCGAGCTGGGCATCCCCGTGGTGCACCGCTCCGACGCGCTCGCCGCGCTGATGGAGGGCCTGCGGCCGATCGCGGTGGCCGGTACGCACGGCAAGACCACCACCACCTCGATGCTCGCCGTCTCCCTGACCGAGCTGGGCGCCCGCCCGTCGTACGCCATCGGCGGCGACCTGGACGCCCCCGGCTCCAACGCCCTGCACGGTGAGGGCGAGATCTTCGTGGCCGAGGCGGACGAAAGCGACCGCAGCTTCCACAAGTACGCCCCCGAGGTCGCCATCGTCCTCAACGTGGAGCTGGACCACCACGCGAACTACGCCTCGATGGACGAGATCTACGAGTCCTTCGAGACCTTCGCGGGGAAGATCGTCCCCGGCGGCACCCTGGTGATCTCCGCCGACCACGAGGGCGCCCGCGAGCTGACCCGCCGGGTGACCGGTGTGCGGACGGTGACCTACGGCGAGGCCGAGGACGCCGACGTGCGGGTCCTGAAGATCGTCCCGCAGGGGCTCAAGAGCCGGGTCACCGTGCTGATGGACGGCCGCGAGCTGACCTTCGCCGTCTCCGTCCCCGGCCGCCACTACGCGCTCAACGCCGTCGCCGCGCTCGCCGCCGGCGTCGCCCTCGGCCTCCCCGCCGACGAGCTGGCCCCCGCCCTCGCCGCGTACACCGGGGTCAAGCGGCGCCTCCAGCTCAAGGGCGAGGAGGCGGGCGTCCAGGTGATCGACTCCTACGCTCACCACCCCACCGAGATGACCGCCGACCTGGAGGCCATGCGCGGCGCCGCCGGGGACGACCGGCGCATCCTCGTCGTCTTCCAGCCGCACCTGTTCTCCCGCACCCAGGAGCTGGGCAAGGAGATGGGCCAGGCCCTCGCCCTCGCCGACGCCTCCGTGGTGCTCGACATCTACCCGGCCCGCGAGGACCCGATCCCCGGCATCACCAGCGCGCTGATCATCGAGGCCGCCCGCGCGGCCGGCGCCGACGTCACCGCCGTGCACGACAAGGCGGACATCCCCGAGGTCGTCGAGGGAATGGCGAAGCCGGGTGATCTCGTTCTCACCATGGGCGCGGGTGACGTCACCGACCTGGGCCCGCTGATCCTGGACCGCCTGTCGCAGAAGTAAAGGGGCTGATCCTCATGGCGTACGACGTCGAGAAGCCGGACGAGCAGTGGCGGGCGGAGCTGAGCCCGGCCGAGTACACGGTGCTGCGCCAGGCGGGCACCGAACCCGCCTTCACCGGTGAGTACACGGACACCAAGACCGAGGGTGTCTACTCCTGCCGGGCCTGCGGCGCCGACCTGTTCACCTCGGACACCAAGTTCGCCTCGCACTGCGGCTGGCCGTCCTTCTTCGACCCGAAGGACAGCGACGCGGTCGAGCTGATCGAGGACCGCTCGCACGGGATGGTCCGCACCGAGGTCCGCTGCTCCAGCTGCGGCTCCCACCTCGGCCACGTCTTCGAGGGCGAGGGCTACCCCACGCCCACGGACCAGCGGTACTGCATCAACAGCATCTCGCTGCGCCTCACGCCGCAGGAGAGCTGACACCCTCCCCGACGATGCCCACCTGCCGGAAGCGGCGGGTGGGCATCGCCGTCGGGGCGAGGCGGTATGAGCGGTGTCACATGATCAGATGAATGGATGGGCCGTGGCTGGGTAGCAGCCTCCCGATTCATGGGACCGTCCGGCCGTGGCACGACCACGGGTGTGCGCGCCCGCACCCGGTCCGGTCGCCCTTCCGCGCTGTCCGGGTGGCGTGGCTCGTGCCGACTGGACTCGGCCGGGACGGTCCAGGCACTCCTGCCAACCGAAGGGCGCGCGGCGTTTTGATACGGATAGATTCAGTCACCAAGCGATACCCGGACGGCACGGTCGCGGTCGACCGGCTGTCGCTCGACATACCGGACCGCGCGATCACCGTCCTCGTCGGCCCCTCCGGCTGCGGCAAGACGACCACCCTGCGGATGATCAACCGGATGGTGGAGCCCAGCGAGGGCAGCATCCTCCTCGACGGCGCCGACATCCGGCAGCAGCCCGTCAACTCCCTGCGCCGGTCCATGGGATACGTCATCCAGAACGCCGGGCTCTTCCAGCACCGCACCATCATCGACAACATCATCACCGTGCCCCGCCTGCTCGGCTGGAGCAAGGGCAACGCCCGTGAGCGGGCGGCCGAGCTGATGGAGCGGGTGGGACTGGACAGCTCGCTCGCCAAGCGTTACCCCTACCAGCTCTCCGGCGGCCAGCAGCAGCGCGTCGGTGTGGCCCGGGCGCTCGCCGCCGACCCGCCGGTCCTCCTCATGGACGAGCCGTTCTCCGCCGTCGACCCGGTGGTCCGCAAGGGACTCCAGGACGAACTGCTGCGCATCCAGGACGAGTTGGGCAAGACCATCGTCTTCGTCACCCATGACATCGACGAGGCCGTGAAGCTCGGCACCATGGTCGCCGTCCTGCGCACCGGCGGACACCTCGCCCAGTTCGCGCCGCCCGCCGAACTGCTCACCGCGCCCGCCGACCCCTTCGTGGAGGACTTCCTCGGCGCCGACCGGGGCATCCGCCGGCTGTCGTTCTTCCCGTCCGACGCGCTGGAGCTGGAGACCGGGCCGATCGTCCCGCTGGACGCCGACGCCACCCGGCTCACCCCGCGCGGCGGCGCCCCGTACCTGCTCGTCACCGACGCCGACGGCCGGCCGCTCGGCTGGGGCGAGCCGGGCGCGCTCACCGCGGGCGCCATCGACACCGGCCGGCTCCTGTCGCACGGCAGGCCGTTCCGGCCCGGTGCGGACTCGCTGCGCACCGCGCTCGACGGCGCCGTGCTGTCGCCGACCGGCTGGGCCGTGGCCGTCGACGGCGAGGGGCGCGCGGTCGGCGTGGTCTCGCAGGCGGCGATCGGCGAGGCCATCCGCACCGCGCACACCGAGGACCGTCCGGAGGTGACGGCGGCCGGATGAACGGCTTCTTCGATCTCCCCAGCGACCTCCAGCACAGCTACCTCGGCCTGATCGGCCTGCACCTGCGCGAAGCGCTGCTGCCGGTGCTGGCCGGGCTCCTGCTCTCGCTGCCCGTCGCCCAGCTCTGCGCCCGCTTCCGCTGGCTGTACCCGCCGGTCCTCGGCGTCACCACGGTGCTGTACGCGATCCCGTCGCTGGCGTTCTTCGTCATCCTCATCGACTACACCGGGCAGAGCGAGATGACGGTGATGATCCCGCTCGCCGTGTACAGCCTGGTGGTGCTCGTGCCCGCCATCGTGGACGGCGTCCGCTCGGTGCCCCCGGAGACCCTGGCCGCCGCCGAGGCGATGGGACTCGGGGCCGTACGGCGTTATCTCCAGGTGCAGTTGCCCATCGCCGTGCCCGCCATCATCGCGGGCCTGAGGGTCGCCACCGTGTCCAGCATCTCGCTGGTCAGCGTCGGCATGCTCATCGGCAACCAGGGCGCGCTCGGCAACATGCTGAACGACGCCAACCTCTACCACCGGCCGGAACTCGCGGTGAACTCCGTAGTGACGACGGCTCTGCTGGCGATCCTCGTCGACGCGGCGCTGGTGCTCACCCGCAATCTGCTGACCCCGTGGATGCCGAAGAAGGGTGCCGCCCGGTGAACGTCCTGGACTTCGCGCACTCCTTCTTCGCCGACTCCGCCCGCTGGCACGGCTACGACGGCATCCCCACCCGCCTGCTGGAGCACGTCGGTTACTCCCTGGAGGCGCTCGCCATCGCGGCGCTCATCGCGCTGCCCGTGGGGCTGGTCGCCGGGCACCTCAGGCGCGGCGGCAACGCCCTGTCCATGGTCGCCACGGCGGGCCGGGCGCTGCCCAGCTTCGGTCTGCTGGTGCTGCTGTTCATCTGGTTCGGCTTCGGCACGCTGCCCGTCATGGTGCCGCTCGTCGTGCTCGCCGTACCACCGATCCTGGTCACCACCTACGAGGCGATCCAGACCGTCGACCCGTCCCCCGTGGACGCGGCGCGCGGGATGGGCATGACCGAGCCGCGCATCCTGTTCCAGGTCGAACTCCCGGTCGCGCTCCCGGTGATCCTCGGCGGACTGCGCACCGCGGCCGTCCAGATCGTCTCCACGGCGACCATCGCCGCGTACGTCAGCTTCGGCGGGCTCGGCCGGTACATCATCGACGGGCTCTACCAGAAGGACTACGAGAAGGTCGTCGGCGGCGCCACCCTGGTCGCCGCACTCGCCCTGGTGACGCTCCTGGTGTTCTGGGCGCTGTCGAAGCTCACCGTCTCGCCGGGGGTCCGGCGCAGTGGGTGACTCCTTCGGCGGAGCGTTCATGCTCCCGACACAAACGGGCGCGATCGAGGCCAATCGGTGACCTCGCTTCCCTTGACTGACAAATCACGAACTGGCTTGGATCAACAGGTGACTTACAACAACCGCATCAGCAAGTCCATCCGGGGGAACCGAGGGGCGGCGCTGGTCGCCCTCGCGGCGGCGACGACGCTGCTTGCGGGCTGTGGCTCCTCCGACGGCAAGTCCGACAACCCGCTGAGCGGAGGCGAGGCGAGCGGTGACACCGTCGTCGTCGGCTCCAACAACTTCGCCGAGAGCATCCTGCTCGCCGACATCTACGGCGAGGCCCTCAAGGCCAAGGGCGTCAAGGTCAAGTACCAGCCCAACATCGGCAGCCGCGAGACCACCTACGGTCTGCTGAAGAACGGCTCCGTGACGCTGCTGCCGGAGTACAACGGCGCGCTGCTGGCCTACCTCGACCAGAAGGCGGCCCCGAAGTCGACCGAGGAGACCACCAAGGCCATCGAGGCCAAGCTGGACTCCAAGCTGACCCTGCTGGACCCCTCCCCGGCGGAGGACAAGGACTCGGTCACGATCAACGCGGCCACCGCCAAGAAGTACAACCTGACCGCCAAGTCCTCCATCGGTGACCTCAAGGGCATCGCCAAGGACCTGGTCATCGGCGGCTCCCCGGAGTTCCAGACCCGCCACCAGGGGCTGGCCGGCCTGAAGTCGCTGTACGGTCTGGAGTTCAAGTCCTTCAAGTCCCTGGACGCGGGCGGCCCGCTCACCCAGGCGGCGCTCAAGAAGGACTCGGTGCAGGCCGCGGACCTCTTCACCACCGACCCGGTGATCGCCAAGGAGAAGTTCGTCGTCCTGAGCGACCCGAAGAACCTCTTCGGCTTCCAGAACGTCCAGCCGCTCGTGCGCAAGAACGCGGTCCCGAAGAAGGGTGCCGACGCGCTCAACGCCGTCTCCGCCAAGCTGGACACCAAGGCCCTGCTCGATCTGGACACCCAGGTGCAGGTCCAGCACAAGGACCCGCTGGACGTCGCCAAGGCATGGCTGAAGGCCAACGGCCTCGGCTGACCCCGTCGCACCGCACCACCCGGACCGCCCGGCCGACGCCACCCCGTCGCCGGGCGGTCCGCGTGCGCGTGGACGGCACCTAGGGCCTCTCGTTTGGATCTTGCCGGGCTCGCGGGGTCCGGCACCGCGCCTCGCGGCGTTGTCGTCGGTTGCCATGGCTCCGCCACGTCGCCCTCCTCCGCCTTGCGATGCACGGCACCAGACCCCGCTCCCTGATCCGGCCTGATCCAAACGAAAGACCCTGGGCCGTGTCCCGCCGGTCGGGCCGGGCTCGCGGCGTCCGGCCCGACCGGCAGGCACCCCCTAGACTGACTGGTCGGACAGCGGCCGAACAGCCGGGACGCGGTGAGGAGGAGAGCAGTGGCGACAGGGCCCGGCAGTGGCCGGCAGGACCCCTCTCCGGAGGTCCTCGCCGAGGCGGCGGCCGCCTTCGGGCTGCTCGCCTCCCCGGCCCGGCTGCATCTGGTGTGGGCGCTCGCCCAGGGCGAGAGCGATGTCACCGGGCTCGCGGAGCGGGTCGGCGGCGCGCTGCCCGCCGTCAGCCAGCACCTCACCAAGCTCAAGCTCGCCGGACTCGTCCGCTCCCGCCGCGAGGGCCGCCGCCAGGTGTACTTCGTCGACGCCGACGAACAGGCCGCGCTCGTGGACGTCGTCCACCTGCTGGTCGGCCGGCTCACCCAACAGAGCGCACCCGCCGCCCCGGCCCGCCGCCTGCGCGGACTGTGACCGAAGTGCCGGACACCTCGCTGCGGCTGCTGCGGCGCCTGGAGACCGGCCCGCGCGGACTGACCGAGACCGAGGCCGCCGCCCGGCTCGCCGAGCACGGCGAGAACACCCCGGCCGCCGCACCGCCCGCCCCGTCCTGGCCGCGCCGCTCCGTACGGGCCCTGCGCGACCCGTTCACCGCCGTACTGGTCACCCTCGGGCTGGTGTCCGCGTTCGTCGCCTCCTGGGGCACCGCCGCCGTGATCCTCGCCCTGGTCGCCGTCAGCTGCGCGCTGCGCGCCGCCGGGGAGCGCCGCGCCGACCGCTCCCTTGCCGCGCTGCGGGGCCTGGTCACCGGCACCGCGACCGTACTGCGCCGCGCCGAGCGCACCGACGAGCCGCGCGCCCGCGAGGTGCCGGTCGCCGACCTCGTACCGGGTGACATCGTCCGGCTCGGCCCCGGCGACCTCGTACCGGCCGACGTACGGCTGCTGCGCGCGCGGGGGCTGACCGTGCGGCAGGACACGCTCACCGGTGAGTCCGCGCCGGTCGCCAAGCAGGCGGCCGACGCGCCGAGACGCTCCGCCGAGTCTCCTCTGTGCTTCCAGGGCAGTCACGTCGTCTCGGGCAGCGCGAGCGCCGTGGTGGTGGCGACCGGGGCGCGCACCCGGTTCGGCGCCGCCCAGCGGGTCCCCGCGCGGCGGGGTCCGAGCGCCTTCGACAGGTCCGTCCACGGCATCTCCTGGGTGCTGGTCCGGTTCATGCTGCTCACCCCGCCGCTGGTGCTCATGGCGAGCGCCGCCGTGCACGGCCGGGTCCTCCAGACGCTGCCGTTCGCCGTCGCGGCGGCCGTGGGGCTCACCCCCGAGATGCTTCCGGTGATCGTCACCACCTGTCTGGCACGCGGCGCGTCCCGGCTGGCCGACGCCCACCGGGTCGTCGTGCGGCGACTGCCCGCGCTGCACGACCTCGGCGCGGTCGACGTGCTCTGCCTGGACAAGACCGGCACCCTCACCCGGGACCGGCCCGTCCTCGCCGCCGCGCTCGGGCCGGGCGGCCGGGACGACCCCGAGGTGCTGCGCTGGGCCGCCGTCGCCGCCTGGTGGGGTCTCACTCTCTCCGAACTCCCGGCCCCCGACGCCCTGGACGAGGCCATGCTGAGCGCCGCCGGGCCGGTCGGGGAGGAGTACGACGGGGTCGCCGCCCTCCCCTTCGACCCGGCCCACCGGCTGGCCATCGCCGTGGTCACCGGCGCCCTCGGCCGGCATGTGCTGATCACCAAGGGCGCCGCCGAGGCCGTGCTGGAGCGGTGCGAGGTGTCCGACACGGAGCGCGGCCGGCTGCTCGGCCTCGCCGAGCGGCAGGCGGAGTCCGGGCTGCGCGTCCTCGCCGTCGCCACCGCCGAACTCCCCGCCCGCACCCGGCCCTACCGTGCCGAGGACGCCCGCCGGCTCACCTTCCGCGGGCTGCTCACCTTCCGCGACGACCTGGCCCCCGGCGCCGCCGACGCCCTGCGCACCCTGACCGGGCTCGGTGTCGAGGTGCGCGTCCTGACCGGCGACCACCCGGCCACCGCCGTACGCGCGTGCCGGGACCTGGGGCTGACGGTGGGGCAGGTGCGTACCGGCGGCGCACCGGAGGCGGCCGGGACACCGGGAGCCGTCACCGTCGTGGCCCGGTGCACGGCCGAGGACAAGGCGCGTGTGGTGGCCGGGCTCCGCGCCGCCGGGCACACGGTCGGCTTCCTCGGGGACGGCGTCAACGACGTGCCCGCGATGCTCGCGGCCGACGTGGGCGTGGCCCCGCGCGGAGCGGTCGACGTGGCGCGCGAGAGCGCGGACGTGGTCCTCGGCGAGAAGGACCTCGGCGCGCTCGGGCACGCCGTGCTCGCGGGACGGCACAGCAGCGCCAACATCGCCTCCTACCTGCGTGTCACCCTCTCCTCCAACCTCGGCAACGTCCTCGCCATGCTCGCCGCCGGGCTGCTGCTGCCCTTCCTGCCGATGCTCCCGGCCCAGGTCCTCGCGCAGAACCTCTGCTTCGACGCCTCCCAGCTCGCCTTCGCGGACGACCGCCCCGATCCCGAGGCGCTGCGCCGGCCGACCAAGCTGCGGCCGCCCGCCTTCCTGCGCTTCCTCACCGGCTTCGGCCTGCTCAACGCGGTCGCGGACCTCGCCACCTTCGCCGTGCTCCTCGCCCCGCGGAACGGTGCCGGTCTGAGGGACGAGGCGCTGTTCCACTCGGCCTGGTTCACCGAGAACCTGCTCGCCCAGGCACTGGCGATGCTGCTCCTGCGTTCCGGGCGCCGCATCGCGGGCGGCCGGCCCGGCCCGGTCGGCTGGGCCTCGGCCGCGCTGGCCGGGGCGGGGCTGCTGCTGCCGGCCACCCCCCTGGGCGCGGTCCTCGGGCTGACCGCGCTGCCCGCCGGCCGCTACCTCCTGCTGGCCGCCGTCCTCGTGCCGTACGCCCTCGCGCTGGTCGTGGCGCGGGTGCGCCACGACCGGCGTCAGCCGTAGGTCAGGTTCGCGCAGGGGTTGTCGTCCGCCGAACGCGCCCCGTTGGCCACCTCGCTGGGCACCGAGGAGGACGTCGAGGACGGCGTCGGGTCGGTCGCGTACGCCTGGCCGAGGACCACGTTGATCCGGGGTGCGCCGATCTGCTCCAGCTGGGCGCCGGGGAACACCTTGGCCACCGTCCGGGCGCGGTCCGCCATGCCGGGGCCGTACTGGACGACCGTCGCCAGATGGTTCTGGGAGAGCGCGGTGGCCGTGCTGGTGACGGTGAAGCCGGAGGCGGTCAGCGCGGCCGAGCCCTTGGCGGCGAGCCCGGTCACCGTGGTGCCGTTGTAGACCGCCACGGCGATGCCCTTGCCGGAGACCGGGGCGGGGGAGTGGCCGGCCGGGCCGGGCTTCTTCGCCGCGTGGCCCTTCCCGCCGCTGGCGTCGGCGCCGTCGATCGTACGGTCCGCCTTCAGCGCGGCCCACAGCTCACCGGCGTCCGGCTCCACGACCGCGACCCGGGCGCCCGCGTACCGCCAGGGCACCGTGACGAACTTGGTGTTGTGCAGGTCCACGTTCTTCAGCGACATGGCGAACGACAGCAGCTTGTCGGCGGTGCCCAGTCCGGGGTCGACGGTCATCGACCTGGTCGCCGCGTCGGCCAGCGGCAGCAGCTTGGTCGGGGTGAAGCCCTTGTCCTTGACCTCTTTCAACAGGCTGCCGACGAACGCCTGCTGCCGTTTGATCCTGCCTATGTCGGAGCCGTCCCCGATGCCGTGCCGCAGGCGCACGTAGTCCAGCGCCCGCTGGCCCGCGACCCGCTGCTCGCCCTGCCGGAAGAGGAGCGTGCCCCGGGTGGTCCGGTTGGGGTTGAGGTCCTTCTGGTACACGTCGTTGGGCAGGCACACCTTCACCCCGCCGACGACCTGGGTGAGGGCGGCGAAACCCTTGAAGTCCACGACCACCGTGTGGTCCACGCGGAGCCCGGTGAGCTGTTCCACGGTGTTCTGCGTGCAGGCCGGGTTGCCCTTGTCGGTCTCGCCGACCGAGAAGGCCGCGTTGAACATGGTGTTCGGCTGGGCCTGGGTCCAGCCGCCGGTGGGCAGCTTGCACGGCGGGATGGTCACCAGGGTGTCGCGCGGTATCGACACGGCCAGCGCGTGCTTGTGGTCGGCGTATATGTGCAGCAGCAGCGTGGTGTCGGAGCGGCCGATGCCGTCCTTGTCGCCGCCGCCCAGCGCCGCGTTGCCGTCGGTGCGCGCGTCCGAGCCGATGACCAGGACGTTCTCACCCTTGGACGAGCCCGCCGGGCGGTTGTCGGAGAGGCCGCCCGCGTCGAAGGTCTGGATGTTGCCGTTGAGCTTCAGGTACACCCAGCCGGCCCCCGCGCCGCCGAGGACCACCAGCGACAGGCAGACGAGGAGCGCCACCCGTGCCCTGCGCGCACGCCGGCGCCGCCGGTCCCGCGCACCGGACCGGGTCCCGCGGCCCGCGTCGCCGGAACCGCCCTGGCCCTCGGGGGAGCCCCGCCCGCCGCCCCGTCGCCGTGACGGTGCCGTCCCCCGGCTGCTCGTGATGCTCATCGCCCGCCCTCTTGTGCCTCTCCCTGGGTTGTACAGTTGCGCAATGTAGCAATCATCGCTGAACGGGCCGGAGGCACGGGAGCCCCTGGCCGTCAGGAATCGCGTGGGAAAAGGGAGGGCGACCGTGCTCCGCAATGGACTGGAACCCTGGCATCTGCTGGTCGTGGCGATCGTCTTCATCGTGCTGTTCGGCTCCAAGAAGCTGCCGGACACCGCTCGCTCGCTGGGCCGGTCCCTGCGCATCCTCAAGAGCGAGGCGAAGGCGATGAAGGACGAGAGCGCCGCTCCCGCCGCCCCCGCGCCTGCCGACCCCGCTGTGCGGTGAACTCGGCACGCCCAGGGAGAAGTTCCCGTATCACCTGAAAGAGGGAGAACCCGGCGGCAGGGTGCCGCCGGGTCCGGGGAAACCGGTGATCAGGTGCCTGCGTGCTCCCGGCGCCGCTGCCGTCGGGACACGCGGGCCTCCTGGTCGGGCAGCCAGCCGAAGGCGAGGCAGCTGCCGACGACCCCGAGGAGCAGGCCGACGAAGAAGCCGCCCAGGTTGGACGTGAGCCAGCTGCCCAGCGAGACCAGGACGCCGACGATCGAGTAGAACAGCCGCTGGGCCGGATTGAAGAGGACCAGCAGCCCGAGCAGCAGCATCAGGGCCGGCAGCAGGTAGCCCGCGAGCCCCTGCATGCCGATGTGCATGACGACCTTCAGCGACGCCTTCTCGGTGAGCAGGATCTCGGCCCCGCCCAGCGCGAGCAGCAGCCCGCCCCAGAACGGCCGCCGCCCTCGCCAGTCACGGAAGGCCGCCCGCGCCGTCCGGCGCCCGCGCTCCGCCATCGGCTCAGCAGCCCGAGTCGCTGAAGCCCAGCTTCAGACCGGGCAGCTTGAACACGCCTGCGGTGGTCGCGTAGTTGGTCTGGCGGAGGTTGGCGATGTGCACGGTGTCGGCCTGCTGTGAGAAGACGCCGATCGGGCCCTTGGCGTTGGCCTTGTTCAGCGTGCTGGCGTCGTTGCCGATCTCGATGTGGTCGAAGGAGGCGTTGCCCGACAGCTCGGTGGAGTCGGTGGTCAGATCGGTCGCCGTCACCTTCGTCTTGCCCTGGCCCGCCTTGATCAGCAGGTTGGTGCCGCCCAGGTCGACGCTCTGGCACAGCTTGGTGAGGGTCGCGCTCTTGATCGCGGAGGTGACGACGAGCACCTGCCCGCCGGTGTCACCCGCGTTCGGGCTGCCGTCCGCCATGTTGTCCAGGCCGCCGAACTGCTCGAAGCCGGTGCCGTTCAGTTCGGTCGCCGTGACGGTGAAGGGCATGCCGGAGATGGCGAACTGCACACCCAGCGCGCCCTCGGCGGTCAGGATCGCGAGCCCGGCCGCGACAAGGGTGGCGGGGACCGCCAGGACGGCGGCCCGGCGGTACCGGACGCGCCCGCGCCGTACGCCGCCGGCCGGTTCCGGCGCGGGGGTGGGGTCGGTGGACGAGAGGTCCGGGGACGAGGCCATGTCTGCTCCCATGGGCGTAGATCCATGCGGGTTTCAGGTGGCGCGTTGTCCTGGCGCGGACAAGGGCGGCCGCGCGGGCCGCCTCGCTGTTCCCGGTGGACGCGAGGGCTCTGGCCGGTTACGCGGCGGTAGCCTTCTCGGAAGTTACCGCCGGTTACATTGAAGGGTCAAGAGAGTGGTGAAAAGTAGGTGCCGACCCTGTGCAGACGCGGGCCGCTGACCTCCAACTCCCCTGCACCGTATTGACGTTGGCGTCACATCAGGTCTACAACTCTGCCTGATTCCCTCGGGACCGTGGCGCCGGGCCCGACCCGCGGCACGCGCCGGTTCCCGGCTTCTCCGGGCGGCCGTCCCGTATACGAAATCCCGCACCTCGCATCGCATCCCGGCGCACCCTGCTCTCCGCCCCCCACCTCGGAAGAGAGGCACCCGCATGCGCACCTTCCTCGCCCTTGCCGGAACCGTCACCGCGCTCACCGTCGCCGTGGCCGTCCCCGCGTCCGCCGACGCGGGCACCGTCCTCACCACGGGCGGTGTCGGCGGCACCGCCGTGGCCGTCGGCGACACCCTCACCGCGCCGCTGGCCGCCGGCACCTCCGCCACCCTGTACTCCAGCGCGACCGGCACCAGCGGTGTCACCTGCAAGGCGTCCCAGTTCACGGCCCAGGTCACCGGCAACCCGGCGGCTCCGGGCTCCGCCACCGAGTCGGTCACCGGCCACACCTTCGACAGCTCGACCTGTACCAGCAACGTCACCGGGGTCCTGGGCGTCAACGGCATCACCGTCGACCACCTGCCCTACACCGCCTCCGTCTCCTCCGACGGCACCCTCTCCGTCGCTCCGGCGAGCGGCTCGACCATCCAGACCACGGTCAAGCTGCGCACCCTGCTCGGCTCGGTCACCTGCGTCTACCAGGCGCCGAGTCTGACCGGGAAGGCGGACAACGCCGACAACAGCATCACCTTCACCAACCAGCAGTTCAGCAAGGTGTCCGGCTCGTCGCTCTGCTTCGCCAGCGGCTACTTCACCGCCAAGTACGCCCCGGTCACCGACGCGGGCGCGCCGGTGTTCGTCAACTGACCCTCCACCGACGTCTCGTTCAGCGTCGCCGCAGGCGCGGGACGAGGGCGGCGGCCGCGGTGACCACCAGCACCGCGGCCGCACCGCCCGCCAGCAACGGAGCCGAGGGACCCGACTTCGCGCGGGTCGCCTCGGCCACCGGCTTGCCGTCGTCCGGCACGGCCGCGTACGAGGAGTCCTTGCGCGGCACGGGAGTCGACGCCTCAGCCGAGGGCGAGGCGGACGCCGGGTGCGAGGCGTGTGCGGAAGGTGTCGCCGCCTTCGAGGCCGGCTTCCCGGTGGGCGCGGGCCGAGTGGTGCCCGAACCGCCCCCTGAAGCCGCGCTCCTGGTCGCCAGCACCACGTCGGAGCATGAGTAGTAGGTGTCCGGCGTACTGGTGTTCTGCCAGATCGTGTACAGCATCTGTCGACCCGTCCGGTCCGGGGGGAGCGTCGCCCGAAGGTGGTACGCCCCGTTGCTCAGCGGCGGGTTCTTGAACTCGGCGAACGGGCGGTCCGGCAGGTCGGACCACTTCAGCGGCTTCGCCGGGTCGTAGCCGGGCTTGGTCAGGTACAGCCGGAACGAACCCTCGTGGGCGATCGTGGAGGCGTACGTCAGGGTCAGCGGGGCGCCCGGAGTCAGCCGGGTGGCGGGCCAGTCGGGGCGGGCCAGGTCGAGACCCCGGTAGGCGGGCAGGTTCCCGCTGCACAGCCTGCCGTCCGGAATCACCTGCCGGTCACGGCCGTTGACGTCGGGTACCCGCAGGTTGTCCCACGCCGTGAAGGGGGCGCCGTTCGCCGCGATCGCGGCCCGGCAGGCGGCCGACCGGTTGGCGCTGCCGCCCTGGGGAGAGCAGGCGTAGACCCGGCTGACCGGATCGGTGGGGGCGCCGTGCGCCAGGGCCGGCCCCGCCGTCCACGGCAGCAGCAGGAGCGGGGTCGCGGCGGCGGCCGCCAGAGTGCTCAGGCGGGCGGTCATCCGAGTCATCCGGGACGTCTCCTCGGCGGGGCGGTGAAGGGCGTTTCCATCCCCAATACGGGTGACGGCACTGGGGTGTTCAGACCCTCAGTTGACCGAAGAAGTCAATTACAGACCGCATCGGCTGTTTCTATCGCACCCCGCACCGCGCGGAAATCTTCGCGTGAGCGACGCAGTGCACCCGGAAGCCCCCGGAGCCGGATAAAAGCGGAAGGCCCAGTTCACCCCGGTCGAGCAGGGGAGGAAGTGTGGAAGAGCTCGGAATCTCGGTGTGTCCCACGTGACTCCCGTTGCGGCTCGGTGAGTTATCGTATGCGAGGGGTCAAAACAAACCGCGTGTCCCGTTCGTGCAGGAGAGGGGTCGGCCGATGGCGAGGCAGTTGCGCGCTGAACAGACCCGGACGACGATCATCACCGCCGCGGCCGACCTGTTCGACCGGCAAGGGTATGAATCGACCAGTCTGAGCGACATCGTCGGACATGCGAACGTCACCAAGGGCGCCCTGTACTTCCACTTCGCCGCCAAGGAGGACCTGGCCCACGCCATCCTCGAACTCCAGTCGGTGGCCGCCCGGCAGGTGGTGGCCGAGGTCGAGAGCCGGGGCTGCTCGTCGCTGGAGGCGTTGATGCGCGTCACGTTCGCCCTTGCCCGCCTCGCCGTGCACGACCCGGTGCCGCGCGCCGGGCTCCGCCTGGTCACCACCAACCTGCCCATGCGGCCGCCGCTGCGGCACCCCTTCACCGAGTGGCTGGAGTTCGCCTCCCGCAAACTGCACGGCGCGGTCCGGGACTGCGATGTGCACGTCGAACTGGACGCCGGGATCGTCGCCCACTCCCTGGTCTGTTTCTTCGTCGGCACCAGGGTCGCCGGGCGCACCCTGGAACCGCCCGCGCGGCTGCCCCGCAGGGTCGCCGAGATGTGGTACCTGATGCTCCGCAGCCTGGTCCCCGTGCACCGCCGCCCCCGCTACCTCGCCCTCGCGGCACAACTGGAGCGGGAGGCCAGGACCGGCTGACCTGCGGGGTACGGTGACGGCATGTCCGACGCCGTCCCCACCGCGCCCGTCATCCGCGCCGACGCACCCGGCTCCTTCCCGCACCGCACACTGGCCGAACGGCACCCCGCGATCATCCGCCAGGTCCGCGCCGGCCTCCCCTACGAGCCCCCGCAGCGGCGCGCGCTGGACGCCCTGCTGAAGAACTGCACCGAGGGCGTCATCGAACCCCTCCCCGCCGACGCCCCCGACCGCGAGCGCTGGCAGAGCTGGGGGATGGACACCTACGCGGGCCAGTCCTGGTTCGATGTGCCGTGGCTGTGGGCCGAGAGCTACTTCTACCGCCGCCTGCTCGACGCCGTCGGCTACTTCGGCCCCGGCGCCTGGCGCGGCATCGACCCGTTCCGCCCCTCCAAGACCGGCGAACTCCACTCCGCCGGCACCGACGCCGAGCTGTCCGCGCTCGACGACCTGCGGGACCGCCCGGCCGACGACCGCGACCGCGCCCTGCTGAGCGGCTCCCTCTGGGGCAATCGCGCCGACCTCAGCTTCCAACTGTCCGCGGAGGGCGGCGAGCGACGCGAAGCCGCCCCCGGCCTGGTGGCCGACGACAGCGACCTCCTCTGGTCGCTGCTCCCGCCCGGCGGCACCGGCACCCTCTGCCTGGTCGCGGACAACGCCGGCCGCGAGCTCGTCCCCGACCTGCTGCTCATCGCCGCGCTCCTCACCGAGCCCCGCATCGGCCGCGCGGTCCTGCACCTCAAGCCGACCCCCTACTACGTCTCCGACGCCACCACCGCCGACGTGATCGACGCCCTGCACCGCCTCCGCTCGGCGGGCGGTCTGGCGGGGGAGTACGGCGACACGCTCTGGTCGGCCCTGGGCGACGGCCGCCTCGTCCTCCGCGCCCACCCCTTCTCCTGCTCGCCGCTGCCTTACGCCGACATGCCGGACGACCTCCGCGCCGACTTCGCGGCGGCCGACCTCACCCTGTTCAAGGGTGACCTCAACTACCGCCGCCTGGTGGGTGACCGGTACTGGCCGGCCACCACGCCCTTCGACGAGGTGACCGCCTACTTCCCCGGCCCGGTGGCCGCGCTGCGCACCCTCAAGTCCGAGGTCGTCACCGGGCTCTCCGCGGCCACCGAGGCCGCGCTGGACAAGGCGGAGGGAAGGAAGTGGCTCACCAGCGGCGCCCACGCCCTGATCCAGGTCAACCCGTCAGCCGGCCCGGACGGGCAGTGACGCGACACCGTTGGTCACCCCGGAGCCGGACGGCAGCACCGGCCCGGCGAGCCGCAGTTCCGGCAGAGCGCGGAGCACCTCCTCGTGGAGCACGCGCAGTTGCAGCCGGGCGAAGTCGGCGCCCAGACACAGGTGCGGACCCGCGCCGAGGGAGAGGTGCGGGCTGGGCGTGCGGGAGAGGTCCAGGCGGTCGGGAGCGGTGAAGACCCCGGCGTCGCGGTTGGCGGCGGCGAGGGAGACGACGACCCGGTCACCGCGCCGGATGCGGTGGCCGGCGAGGCCGGTGTCCGTGGCGGCGGTGCGGCGGAGGGTGAGCAGGGGTGGATGCAGGCGGAGCAACTCCTCGATCGCGCAGCCGAGTTCCGCTGTTCCTTCGCGCAGCGCGCGGTACGCCTCGGGGTGCCGTGCCAGCACCGCGAGTCCGCCCGCCGCCGCGTCGCGCATGGGGGCGAGGCCGGTGGTCAGGAGGAGGGGCACGAGCATGTCCAGCTCGTCGGAGCTGAGCCGGGCGTTGTGGGCCAGCACCGTGGTGAGGTCGTCGTCCGGATAGCGGCGGCGGTGGACGATGAGCCGGCGGGCGTAGCCGGTCGTGTCCTCCGGCCCGCGCGGCCCGGTCCAGCCGGGCAGAAGGCGCCGGTCGGCGTGCGGGACGCCCAGCAGGTCGGCCAGGTTGAGCGCGGTGTACGGGTCGGACACGGCGGTGGCGAGGTCGAGGACGCCGCCGTCGGCGCGGGCGGCGTCCAGTGCGCGGGTGAGCAGGGTGCGGGCGCGCTCGCGGGCGGTCGCCGTGAAGCGCTGGACGCGCTCGGGGGTGAGGGCACGGGCGGTGTGGTCTCTGAGACGGGTGTGCTGGGGCGGGTCCTGGCGGGACAGCAGCCGTCCCACGAGCGGGGGTTCACCGGGTCCCGGGAGGGAGGAGTACGTCACCGGGTCCTGGAGCACGCGGAGGGCGTCGGTGTGCCGGGTCACCGCCCAGAAGCCGGGTCCGGGCGGCCGGTCCGCCGTGCCGGGCTCGTCCTGCCAGGACACCGGGGCGGGCGCGTGCGGTAATCGGTGCCGGGG
>NZ_MUNH01000142.1:0-9505 GCF_002154615.1 Streptomyces recifensis | reverse complement strand
TCGTGCATTGCGGGCGGCGGGAGCACCCCGAACACGGCCTGATCCATGTGCTCGGCTACCAGAACACCGCCGTGAACCTGGCGCAGGGGCCGAACGCCATGGTGCTGCACGTGCCTGCCGCGGGGCGCCTCACGGAGCGGCACTTCCTCTCCGCCGGGCGCAGCGGGGACGTGCTGCAACGGATGGTCGACGCGGTCGAGTCCGCCGCTGTCCGGGACGACGGGATCGCGTGGATGGGTGCGGAGGCGGAGGCCGTTCAGGTCTTCGAGCACGACGTGTACACGGTCCTGCTCGCGGACGACCCGACCGCCGTGCCGGCCGCGCTGGGACGGGTGCCCGCACATCGTCGGCCCCGGCTCGAACCGGAGCTGCTGCGGTTCTACGCCGAGCACTTTCCCGGGCACACCTTCGTCGTGTGCTGCTTCGACAACGCCGACGCGCAGCGCGCCAGCCCGCTGTTGCTCTGGTACGCGCCTGTCGATCCGGACCGGCTGACCGTCCCCGCTCTGGACTGTCACAACGGCGGGGCGCCGGATCTGGACGCGGACGTGCCGGTGGATCACTGGGTGCTGTTCTCCAGTGATCAGGCGCCCGACGGGTGGGGGGTGCCGGTCGAGTACCCGGCGAGCATGCGGCACCGGCTGCGGACGTTTCTGCCCGGTGCCGTGATGGGCCGGCGGTACGGGGACGGGATGGCGTTGCCGAACGGGGACTTCTCCATCGGGCACCGGGACCTGCTCGACGGCGACCTCGATCGCGTCGAGCGGGTGCGGCCGGGGTCGCGCTAGCGGGTCTCGCGTACCTTGCGTACCGCCTTGCGGGCCGCTACCAGGACCGGGTCCCAGACGGGGGAGAAGGGCGGGGCGTAGCCGAGGTCCAGGGCGGTCATCTGTTCCACCGTCATGGCGGCGGTCAGGGCCACCGCCGCGATGTCGACGCGTTTGCCGGCGCCCTCGCCGCCGATGATCTGGACGCCGAGGAGGCGGCCGGTGTTGCGTTCGGCGATCATCTTGACGGTCATGGGGGAGGCGTCGGGGTAGTAGCCGGCGCGGCTGGTCGACTCGATGACGACCGCCTCGTACTGGAGGCCGGCCCGGCGGGCGTCGCGTTCGCGCAGGCCGGTGCGGGCGATCTCCAGCTCGCAGACCTTGCTGACGGCGGTGCCGACGACACCGGGGAAGGTGGCGTAACCGCCGCCCACGTTGGTGCCGATGACCTGCCCGTGCTTGTTGGCGTGGGTGCCGAGCGGGATGTACTGCTCCTGCCCGGAGACCAGGTTCAGCACCTCCACGCAGTCACCGCCCGCCCAGATGTCCTCGTGTCCGCGCACCCGCATGGCGAGGTCGGTGAGGAGTCCGCCGTGCGCGCCCAGCGGGAGCCCCGCCTGGCGGGCGAGGTCGGTCACGGGCTCCACGCCGATGCCCAGGACGACCACGTCGGCCGGGTACTCCGCGTCCTTGGTGACCACCGCGCGCACCCGGCCGTCCTGGCCGGTGCGCAGGCCGGTCACCTCGGTGTCGTCGACCATGGTGATGCCCATGCCCGCCATGGCCCGCCGCACCAGCCGGCCCATGTCGGGATCGAGCGTCGCCATCGGCTCCGCGCCCCGGTTGACCACGGTCACCTCGAAGCCCCGGCGGAGCAGCGCCTCGGCCATCTCGACGCCGATGTAACCCGCGCCCACGACGACCGCGCGCCGGCCCCCGGTACGGGTCAGCGTGTCGATCAGCGCCTGCCCGTCCTCCAGGGTCTGCACCCCGTGCACCCCGGCCGCGTCCGCCCCCGGCATGTCCGGGCGGATCGGCCGCGCCCCGGTGGCGATGACCAGCTTGTCGTACGAGGTCCAGTACTCGTTGCCGGTCTCCAGGTCGTGCGCCCGCACCCGGCGCCCCGACACGTCGATCTCCGTCACCTCCGTGCGCAGCCGGAGGTCGATGTGCCGCTCCCAGTGCTCCTCCGGAGTACGCGCGACGAGCTGGTCGCGGTCCTCGACGGCGCCGCCGACCCAGTAGGGGATGCCGCACGCCGAGTACGAGGTGAAGCGGGTGCGCTCGAACGCCACGATCTCCAGCTCGTCCGGTTTCCGCAGCCGACGGGCCTGCGACGCCGCGGCCATTCCCGCGGCGTCGCCGCCGATCACGACCAGCCGCTGAGGCCCTTCACGCATGTCCATGGGAACACGCTACGGGGCGAGCGGTACTGACGCACCGTCACTTGTGCTCGCCGGAGACCGGCGCGCCGTCCTCCGACACCGGACGCGCCTGCGGCAGCGAGCCAGGAACGGACGCCGGCGCCGGACGGCGGGGGAGCCGGGGGCGGACCACCCGGCGCCACAGGAACACCAGCAGCGCGAGCAGCGCCGCGAACGGCAGCACCGCGCCCACCACCAGGGCGATCCAGCGCAGCATCGTCAGGAACGCGTGCCAGCCGCCCGAGAGCGCGTCCAGGAAGCCGGGTGTGTCGTCCCCGGCACTCGGGTGCGCGCCCCTCGCGGCCAGCGACAGGGTGATGGTCGCCAGGCCCGTACGGTCCTTCAGCGACGCCTGCTGGGCCAGCAGCGCCTCCAGATCGGCCTCCCGGCTGCTCAGCTCGCCCTCCAGCGCGACCACGTCGGTCAGCTTGTCCGCCCGGTCCATCAGCTCCCGGACCCGCGCGACGCTGGCTCGCTGGGACTTGATCCGGCTGTCCACGTCCACCACCTGATCGGTGACGTCCTGCGCCCGCGCGGTGCGCCGCAGCAGCTTGCCGGTGCCCTGGAGCGAGCCGAGCACCTCCTCGTACCGCTCGGAGGGCACGCGCAGGACGACACGGGTGCGCTCGCTGCCGTCGTCGTCCCGCTCGGTGCTCTCCTCGCCGACGTAGCCGCCCGCGTCCTCGGTGACCCGGCGCGCCTTGTCCAGGGCGCCGGGCACGTCCCGCACCTCGACCTCCAGGGAGGCGGTGCGGATGACGCTCGGCGCGAGCCGGGGCGAGCGGCGGGCGGACTTGCCGTCCTCGGCCGCGCCCCGGCCCGCGCCGGGAGCGGCGGTCGGGGCGTCGGCGTAGGAGGACTTGGCGTCGCCGTCCGACTGGCTGCACCCGGCGAGCGCGAGTGAGGCGGTGAGCAGGACCCCGGCCAGAACCCGGACCTGTGTACGCATGTCTGTTACCCCCCGATGAGACGCGGCGCTGTCCCCCCTTAGACGGTCCGGCCTGCGGGAACGGTCGCGCTTTCCGGTCCCGATGCGGTCACGGTCCGGTGACGTACCGGGCACCGGGACGCCCCGCGCGGTCTGAGAGAGTGGGGGCATGAGCGCAGCGAGCAAGGGCCATGTCGTCGTCATCGGAGCCGGTGTCGCCGGACTGGCCGCCGCCCACCGGGCGCTCGCGCACGGCGCGCGGGTGACGGTGCTGGAGGCCACCGGCCGGGTCGGCGGCAAACTGCTGCCCGGCGACATCGCGGGCCTGAGGGTCGACCTCGGCGCCGAGTCGATGCTCGCCCGCCGCCCCGAGGCAGTGGGCCTCGCCCGCGAGGTGGGCCTCGGCGACCGCCTCCGGCCCCCGTCCACCGCGACGGCCTCGATCTGGACCCGGAACGCGCTGCGCCCCATGCCCAAGGGCCATGTCATGGGCGTACCCGGCACCGCCGCCGCCCTGTCCGGCCTGCTCTCCGCCGAGGGCCTGGCCCGGATCGAGCGGGACGCCGAACTGCCGCCCACCGAGGTCGGTGACGACGTGGCCGTGGGCGAGTACGTGGCCGCCCGGATGGGCCGTGAGGTCGTCGACCGGCTGGTGGAACCCCTGCTGGGCGGGGTGTACGCGGGCGACGCCTACCGTCTCTCCCTGCGCTCGGCCGTCCCCCAGCTGCACCAGGCCGCCCGCACCCACGACACCCTCACCGCCGCCGTCCGGTCCCTCCAGGCCAAGGCCGCCGAGGCGGGGCAGACCGGTCCGGTCTTCCTCGGCATCGAGGGCGGCGTCGGCACCCTCCCGCTCGCCGTCGCCGACTCGGTACGGGCGCGCGGCGGAGAGATCCTCACCCGCACTCCGGTGAGCGGGCTGCGCCGGGACGGCACCGGCTGGCGCGTCACGGCCGGGGACCGCACGCTGCACGCGGACGCGGTCGTGGTCGCCGTACCCGCCCCCGCCGCCTCGGCGCTGCTGCGCGCCGAGGTCCCGGCGGCCGCCGCCGAGCTGGCCGCCGTGGAGTACGCCTCCATGGCGCTGATCACCCTCGCCTACCGCCGCGCCGAAGCGGCCCTGCCCGAGGGCAGTGGGTTCCTGGTGCCGCCGGTGGACGGCCGCACGATCAAGGCCGCGACCTTCGCCTCCCAGAAGTGGGGCTGGGTCGGCGCCGAGGACCCGGACCTCCTGGTGGTGCGCACCTCGGTCGGCCGCCACCACGAGACCGAGATCCTCGAGCGCGACGACGCCGAACTCGTCGGGGTCGCCCGGCACGACCTGCGCGCCGCGACCGGACTGGACGCCGAGCCCGTCGCCACGCGCGTCACCCGCTGGACCGACGGCCTGCCGCAGTACCCGGTCGGCCACCACGCGCGCGTGGCCCGCGTCCGCGAGCACATCGCCAAGCTGCCCGGCCTCGCGGTGTGCGGCGCGCAGTACGACGGCGTGGGCATCCCCGCCTGCGTCGCCAGTGCCTACGCGGCCGTCGACCAGCTCGGCGGCGACCTCGCCGGTGTGCGCGAGCTGACGGCCAACCCGGTGCAGAGCCTGCACGGCGGAGCGGGAGAATAGGGGGCATGAGTGACGACGCCCCCACCACCGAGCCGGCCCGCATCCCGAACAAGGGCAAGCTGGCCAAGGACCTCAACGAGGTCATCCGCTACACCCTGTGGTCCGTCTTCAAGCTGAAGGACGTGCTGCCGGAAGACCGCGCGGGCTACGCCGACGAGGTCCAGGAGCTGTTCGACCAGCTCGCCGCGAAGGACGTCACGGTCCGCGGCACCTACGACGTCTCCGGCCTCCGCGCCGACGCCGACCTGATGATCTGGTGGCACGCCGAGACCGCCGACCAGCTCCAGGAGGCGTACAACCTCTTCCGCCGCACCAGGCTGGGCCGCGCGCTCGAGCCCGTGTGGTCGAACATGGCACTGCACCGCCCGGCCGAGTTCAACCGCTCGCACATCCCGGCGTTCCTCGCCGACGAGACGCCCCGCAACTACGTGAGCGTCTACCCCTTCGTTCGCTCGTACGAGTGGTACCTGCTGCCCGACGAGGACCGCCGCCGCATGCTCGCCGACCACGGCAAGATGGCCCGCGGCTACCCCGACGTGCGCGCCAACACGGTCGCCTCCTTCTCGCTGGGCGACTACGAGTGGCTGCTCGCCTTCGAGGCCGACGAGCTGTACCGCATCGTCGACCTCATGCGTCACCTGCGCGCCTCCGAGGCCCGGATGCACGTCCGCGAAGAGGTGCCGTTCTACACCGGCCGCCGCAAGTCCGTGGCGGAACTGGTGGCGGGGCTCGCTTAGGGCCTCTCGTTTGGATCTTGCCGGGCTCGCGGGGTCTGGTGCCGCGCCTCGCGGCGTTGTCGTCGGTTGCCATGGCTCCGCCATGTCGCCCTCCTCCGCCTTGCGATGCACGGCACCAGACCCCGCTCCCTGATCCGGCCTGATCCAAACGAAAGACCCTAGGCGCCGTTGCCCTTGAGCGCGTCCCGGTCCGGGATGCCGCGCCCGGCCGGCTCGGTGGGGCGCGGCTCCGGGCGCGGGGCGCAGGCGGCGCGGCGGCCCGGCAGACGGCCTTCGAGCAGGTAGGCGTCCAGGTGGGCGTTGACACACCGGTTGGGGCCGCCGCCGATGCCGTGCGTGCCCGCGTCCCGCTCGGTGACCAGCGTGGACCCGGCCAGCCGCCGGTTCAGCTCCAGCGCCCCGTCGTACGGGGTGGCCGCGTCCCGCTCGGCCGCGAGGATCAGCACCGGCGGAGTCTCGCCGCGGCCGGTGCGCACGTCGAGCGGGACCTGACGGCGCGCGGGCCAGTACGCGCACGGCAGGTTCGTCCAGGCGTTGTCCCAGGTCTCGAAGGGGGCGGTGCGGGCGAGGCGGGTGTTGTCGCGGTCCCAGACCCGGAAGTCGGCGGGCCAGGGCGCGTCGTTGCACTCGACGGCCGTGTACACCGCACTGCCGTTCTCCGCCTCGGCGGCCGTCTCCGGGCCGGGCGCGCCCAGCCGGACCAGCGGTTCGGCGTCGCCCTTCAGATAGGCGGCGAGGGCGGCGGCCCGGCTCGGCCAGTAGTCGTCGTAGTACCCGGCCATCAGGAACGTGTTCTGCAGCTGCCCCGGACCGACCTTGCCGTCCGCCGGGTGCGCGCGGAGCCGGTCGCTCGCGGTGTCGTAGGAGCGCTGGACGGCGGCCGGGGTCCCCCCGAGCCCGTACACGTCGTCGTGGCGGGCCACCCAGGCGCGGAAGTCGGCCCAGCGGTCCTCGAACGCGGCCGACTGGTCCAGGTTCTCGCGGTACCAGACCTTCGCCGGGTCCGGGTCCACCGCCGAGTCCAGCACCATCCGCCGTACGTGACCGGGGAAGAGGGTGGCGTACAGGGCGCCCACGTAGGTGCCGTACGAGGCGCCCATGAAGGTCAGCCGGGACTCGCCGAGCGCGGCCCGCAGGACGTCCAGATCACGGGCGTTGTTGAGCGAGTTGTAGAACTCCAGCCCGCTGCCCGACCGTTCGGCGCAGCCGCGCGCGTACGCCTTCGCGCGCGCGACCCGCTCCCGCTTGTACGCGTCGCTGGGGTGGACCGGGGCGAGCGAGGGCGCCTTGAAGAACTCCTCCGGCTTCTCGCAGGACAGCGGGGCCGAGGGCGCGACCCCGCGCGGGGCGTATCCGACCAGGTCGTAGGCGGAGGCGATGCGCCGCCATTCGGGGATCACGCCGATCATCGGGAAGTTCAGGCCGGAGGCGCCGGGGCCGCCGGGGTTGTAGACGAGGGCGCCCTGCCGTGGCACCTTGCGCTTGCTGTTGGCCGGGTCGCGCTGGGTGGCCGGCATCCGGCTGACGGTCAGCTCGATCTGCCGGCCGCCGGGGCGGGCGTAGTCCAGCGGGACGCGCAGGGTGGCGCAGCGCATCCCGGCCGGGGACTCGCCGGGGCAGGCGCCGAAGTCGAGAGCGGCCGCGCGGGCCCGGGCGGCGGCGACGGCGGTGCCGCGCAGCCCGGCCGCGTCCGCCGCGGCGGGGGTGCCGTCGGCCGGGGTCACGGCGAGCCCGGTCAGCAGCAAGGAACCCGCGGCCGAGTACAGGGCGGCAGCTCTCATCGGACATCCCTTCGGTGCGCGGCGGCGATGGCACGGCTGCCATCGCCCGGCGGCGACAGAAGGGATGTTTCGGAAGGGGACTCGGGAAAGGCAAGCACCGGCACGCGGGTGTCGGTGTCAGTGCTCCCTGTGCGCCCCCGGCGCATCGCGGTGGGTGAACGCGGCCCGCAGTTCGGGCTCGTTCAGCGCGCGCACGCCCCGCATCGCGAGCCGCATGAGGAAGGAGCCCTCGTCACCGTCCCCGGCCGGACGCCGGGCCACCTCGCCGAGGAGGCGCTGCCCGGCCGGGGAGGCCCAGCGCGGGTACGGGTGCACCTCGACGCGGGCGATGGCCAGGCAGCTCAGGGTGAGGACCAGGGGCAGCGCGAACCACATCGCCATCTGGAAGCGCGGCAGGTTCACCGGGGTCGGCATGAGGAGCGCGGTCGTGCCCAGCGCGAGCACCGCCACGGCGGCGGCCCGCACCTGGCGCACCCCGGCGGCCACGGTCGTCCCGGTGTCGAAGGGGACCGCCAGCCCGGCCGCGATCAGCCGGTCGGCGAGCCGCTGAACGGCCTCCGTACCGGCGGCGGCCGCCCGCACCGGAGCGATCCGTGACTGTCCCTGCGGGCCGATCGCGCCAATGACGGAACGTTCCATCTCGTCCCGCCCGCGCGGGTCCACCACGGTGGCCCAGCCGGTGTGCGCGAGCAGCAGCCGGCGCTGACGGGCCATCCGGACCATGGCGAGGTCGGCGACGCGGGAGGGGCCACCGGACAGGAACGCCGTCTCGTACAGCGTCAGGTCACGGTCGTGGCCGTCGGCCCGCGCCGCGCGGTCCGCGGCGGTCGCGCGGAGGGCGGCAAGGCACAGCCGGGTGCAGGCGATGGCGGCGAAGGCCCAGGCCGGAAGCAGGAGAAGGACCCAGAACATGAGGTTTTTCTATGGCAACGGCCCCTGAAAAACCATGGCTTGTTCACTATCCGGACAGAGTGTTGCCGGTATGTGACGTTCCGTTTTTCCCGCAGGCCGGGGAGGGTGGTCAGCGCCGCCCCGACAGCACGCGTCTGGCCAGCCGGGTGGCCGGACCGGGCGTACGGGGTGCCGGGCCCGCCCGATCGAGCCACCACTCCCGCAGCCTCCTGCGCGCCCGCGCGTCCGCCGGGTAGCCCGTCGTGAGGAGCTGGGCGGCGAACTCCAGCGCGTCCTGCCGGTATCCGCCGCGCATCGGCCGGGTGCGCGCGTAGCCGAGGAACGCCTCCCGGTACCCGGTGCCGAGGATCACCGGCAGCTCGGGCGCCACCTTGGCGACCACGTCCGCCCGCTTCGCCGCGAGCGACCGCGCCTGTACGCCCATCCGCTTCCGGTCGAACCCCTCGGGCAACGGCGTGCGCGCCACCAGCGCCGACAGCACGGCAGTCTGCGCGACGGCCACCCGCTGCCGGGCCTCGGCGGAGGCGGCCGACGGGACGGGGGGAGCTTCGTCGGCCATGGCCCGCACGGCCCCGCCGCCCTTGCGCACCGCCTCGCCGATGTCGGCCAACTCCCGCTCCAGATCGGAAGGTTCGGGGAAGTTCTCGTCCCGTTCCAGCAGGACGCCGGGTGGCGCGACGCGGGACGCCAGGTCGGTCAGGATGTCCAGCACCGGAGGCGGCACGGGGTGCGCGTGGCTGTCGTGCCACACGCCGTCCCGCTCGAAGCCGCCCGCGACGTGCACATAGGCCAGCGCCTCCAGCGGGAGCCGGTCCAGCGCCCCGCCGGGGTCCTCGCCCCGGTTGACGTGGTTGGTGTGCAGATTGGCCACGTCGATCAGCAGCCGTACGCCGGTCCGCTCGACCAGCTCGGCCAGGAACTCGCCCTCGCTCATCTCCTCGCCCGGCCAGGAGAACAGGGCGGCGATGTTCTCCAGCGCCAGCGGCACCGGCAGCGCCTCCTGTGCGATCGCCACGTTCTCGCACAGCACGTCGAGGGCGTCCCGCGTGCGCGGTACGGGCAGCAGGTGGCCCGCTTCCAGCGGCGCGGAGGCGGTGAGCGGGCCGCCCGCGCGGACGAACGCGATGTGCTCGGTGACCAGCGGCGCCCCCAGCGCCTCGGCCCGCTCGGCCAGCGCCCGCAGCCGCCCCTCGTCCGGCCGCTCGGCCCCGCCGAGCCCGAGGGAGACGCCGTGCGGGATCACGGTCACCCCGCGCTCCCGCAACCGCACCAGCGGTTCCGGCAGATGACCGGGGCAGACGTTCTCCGCGACGACCTCCACCCAGTCGATCCCCGCCATCC
>NZ_MUNH01000141.1:0-2297 GCF_002154615.1 Streptomyces recifensis | reverse complement strand
GCAGTACGCGGAGGTCCGGCTGGACACCACCATGACGTTCACCGACTTCACCGAGGGATTCATGCCGTTCCCCCGCGTTCCATCCATAGTGATCCATCAGCCTTATGCCCCACCGTCTCCGGGCAGGACACAGGCCGAAGGGCCGGCGCAGGAGGTTTGTCTCCCGGGCTGGCCCTTCGTCGCGTCCGGCGCCGTGCCGTACGTTGGCAGGATTCGAACCCGCGACACCAGTCGGCTGTGGATATCAGGGGGCCAGGGTCTTTCTCTGCGCGGGGCGCCGCCGTCACCACTCGTCGTGGTCTTTGATCACCCGGAAGCTGGCCACGACACCGTCGTCACCGAACATGCCGACGAGGTCAATACGCGGTGCAGTGCCCTCGTCACCGAACATACCGACGAGGTCGGTACGGGACACACTGCCAGAGGTCTCGTCGTGGGGACCCACGATGGCGACCGGAGAACCGGCACAGTGGAAGCCTCGGAAGACCTCGACGGTCCGCCGGCTGTCATTGAAAACGTAGAAGCTGCTGGAGCTGGCCGCGGTGATGCAGCCGTCGGCGGATGCGGAGTACGTACGTTCGTTGAAGTAGATCTTTCCGTCTTCCTTGTGGCCGTAGTCGCGTCCGCCCTCGTCGCGGCCCTCGTTGCTCGCACTGCTCCTGTCGCCCGAGGGAGCCGCGACAGGAGCGGCTCGGTGGACAGGCAGGGCCGCTTGGTGCGCCGGCCGGACCACTCGGTGGACGGATTGGTGGGCCGGGGTGGATTCGACGGTCGGGGCGTAGATGATGCCGGCGGCTGCAAGGGCGGTCGCTCCTATTCCGGTGCCAACCACAGCATGAATATGCGGAGGCATGTCACTTCTCTCTGTCGGAGGGACGGCGGCGGGCACCGACCTGCGATGAACGTACCGACAGCTCTTATGACCGGCATTTCGGATGTATCTCTGGTGTGATTCCGCGAGCCCAATCGGGTACCTGCGGTTCAGGAACCGTAGTTGGTTCGTCCCGTCGGCCGGTCTTCGTCGCCTACGCCTGGTCCTGCAAGTGCTCCCCTCCCACGACAACGGCCCCTGAATTGCGAAAAGGGCAGTTCAGGGGCCGCCTCTATGTCGAGGAACTTCAGAGGGCACTTAGGGCCTCTCGTTTGGATCTTGCCGGGCTCGCGGGGTCTGGCACCGCTCCCTGATCCGGCCTGATCCAAACGAAAGACCCTAGCCGGCCGGTGTCCCGTCCGCCCAGAAGTTGACGCGTTCCCGTACGACCGGATAGCCGGCCGTGGTGAAGTGGGCGGCCATCGGGAAGTTCCCCTGGTCGGTGGCGGCCGCGATGAAGTCGGCGCCCTCGGCGGCGAGGAAGCGGGTGCAGTCCGCCAGCAGGTCGTAGGCGTAGCCGTGGCCGCGCTGCTCGGGGACCACGCCGATGAAGCCGACGCAGGGCCCCGCGGGGTTACGGGCCGGGACATGGATACCGGCGATCTCGCCCTCGGGGGTACGGGCGACGCGCCACCACTCGCGGGGCGACGGGCACCAGAGGAAGAAGTCCAGCTCCTCCTGGGCGGCCAGTTCCACACCGCCCTTCTCGATGGCACGCCGGGCGTGGGCGTCCAGGGTGACGGAGTGGATGCGGCGCAGGGCGTCCACGAAGACCTCGTCGTCCGGCTCCGGGGTGAACTCCAGGCGGCCGGGCTGCTCGGGCAGGCCCAGGTCGGGGGTCCAGCGGTAGATGAAACGCTCGACGAGGGGCTCGTACCCGGCGATGCGGGCGGCGGCGGTGCGGGTGGCGACGGCGGCGGCCAGGGCCGGGTCGTCGCGCCAGCCCGGCGGGAGGTCGAGTTCGAGCTCCGGGGTGGCCCAGGGCGCGGTGCGCAGCAGTTCGGCGCCCGCCGCCTCCTCGCCCTCGGCCACGTCGAACCAGTTGATCACGAGCGGGGCGGGGTCCTCGGCGCGGCCCCACCAGGCGGCGCGGGCCACGGGGCGCCCGTCGCGCAGGGCGACGCGCTGCCAGTCGGGGCGGTAGTGGGTGGCGCGGTGCCGCGCACTCAGGCCGAGCGGGTCGGGCTGGTCGTGGAACAGGTGGGCACTGCTCGGGTCGAGCGTGCGGATGACCGGTGCGGTCAAGGTGTCCTCCGGGAGATGTGCCTGTGGTGGTGGCGCTCCCGGTCCGGTCAGATGATGCACACCCGGACGACGGAGTGGAGGGAGCGCGCGTGCGGGGTGATGTACATGACGCTCGCCTCCTTCCTTGTCCGTCTCGGGCGTGCTCGCGCCACAGTAGGGGGACGCCCGAGACGGACAAGGA
>NZ_MUNH01000140.1:0-3599 GCF_002154615.1 Streptomyces recifensis | reverse complement strand
TTCGTTTGGATCAGGCCGGATCAGCGAGCGGGGTCTGGTGCCGTGCATCGCAAGGCGGAGGAGGGCGACATGGCGGAGCCATGGCAACCGACGACAACGCCGCGAGGCGCGGTGCCAGACCTCGCGAGCCCGGCAAGATCCAAACGAGAGGCCCTAGAGCGCCTTGTGCATGATGTGCAGCCCGACCAGCCCGTCACGGGGGTGGTCGAAGGCGTTCGGGACCGTGCCGAGGACGGTGAAGCCCAGGGAGGTCCAGAGGCGGACGGCGGGGTTGGTCTCGACGACGGCGTTGAAGACCATCGCGCGGTAGCCCCGGACCTTCGCCTCGGCGAGGACGTGCTCGGCGAGCGCCCGGCCGGTGCCCCGTCCGGCGCGGTCGGGGTCGACCATGAAGCCGGCGTTGGCCACGTGCGCGGCGGGGCCGCCGTAGTTCGGGGTGAGGTAGGCCGAGCCGAGCAGGGTGCCCTCGGCGTCCTGGGCCACGTACACCCGCTTGGCGGGGCTCATCCAGAGGGCGCGGGCGGCTTCCTCGGGGGTTCCGGGGTCCCATGTGTAGGTGTCACCGGCGGCGACGACGCGGTGCCAGACGGGCCAGATCCGGGGCCAGTCACCGGCCCCGGCTTCTCTGATCAGCATGGGCGTGAGTCTGTCACGCCCATGCGCCCGACGGTCGCGGGGTGCGGAAGGGGTCAGTCCACGCTGGGCAGGATGTGGGGCTCCGCGAGGTCGTCCTCGTAGCCCGCCAGGCGGATCGGGGCGGAGCGAGCCCACACGTCCAGGCTGCCGAGTTCTCCGGGCCTGCGGCGGGAACGCTCCGTGCGTTCGTCGGGGCCCTGTTCGCTGGTCGTCTTCTCCGGTGTCACCGCGCACTCCTTATGTGTCGGATCACCCTGGGGGGCGTCCCGGACCTCCAGGTTAACCAAATGAGCGGAGCCGCGCTCGATAGGGAGTGCAAACAAGACGTAACTTCCGCCCGCCCGCCGCCCGGTCAATCCCCCTCAATGTGGGGCCGTTTACCGCAAAGCGCCTCCGCTGCGGGGGCCGTCGATTCACCCACTCGGCCCAGCCATACGTCTGCCCGGCCGATGCCCCGTCATACGACGGCGCGGCACCGGACCGAGGTCCGGTGCCGCGCCGTCGGTTACGGGAGGGCGGTCGAGCGTCACCACTTGCCGGGCGCGTAGTCCTTCATGAAGACGCCGTACAGGTCCTCGCCCTGCTCGCCGCGCACGATCGGGTCGTACACGCGGGCCGCGCCGTCGACCAGGTCCAGCGGGGCGTGGAAACCCGCCTCGGCCAGGCGCAGCTTGTCGTAGTGCGGGCGCTCGTCGGTGATCCAGCCGGTGTCGACCGAGGTCATCAGGATGCGGTCGGTGTCGAACATCTCCTGGCCGCTGGTCCGGGTCACCATGTTCATCGCGGCCTTGGCCGCGTTGGTGTTGGGGTGGCCGGCGCCCTTGTATCCACGGGCGAAGACGCCCTCCATGGCGGAGACGTTCACGACGTACGCCCGCCCCTTGGGGGCCTGCTTCGCGGCGGCCGCCATGGCCGGGCGGAGCTTGCTGATCAGGATGAACGGCGCCGTGTAGTTGCAGAGCTGGGTCTCCAGCAGCTCCACCGGGGAGATCTGCTCGATCGACTGCACCCAGGTGTTGGTGTCGACCACGTCGGGCAGCAGGCCGCCCGCGTCGATCGCGGTGCCGTCCAGGTGCCGGGCGACGCTGGCGTTGCCCGCGACCAGGGCCAGGTCGGCGACCTTCTGGGCCTCCAGGCCGCTGGTGCCGACGGGCAGCGCGGCCAGGCCGTCGACCGCCCCGGAGTTGAAGGCGCCGATCACCTGGTGGGCGGGCAGCTCACCGGCGGGCAGCGGTGCGCTCTCTCCGTCGACCAGCGCGGCGTAGGCGGAGGGCAGCCGGCGTACGGTCTGCGTCGCGTTGTTGATCAGGATGTCCAGCGGGCCGGCCTCGGCGACCCGGTCCGCGAGGGCGACGGCCTGGGCCGGGTCGCGCAGGTCGATGCCGACGACCTCCAGGCGGTGCAGCCAGTCCGCGGAGTCCTCCATCGCCTTGAAGCGGCGGATGGCGTCCTTGGGGAACCGGGTGGTGATCGTGGTGTGGGCACCGTCGCGCAGCAGCATCAGCGCGATGTACATGCCGATCTTGGCGCGGCCGCCGGTGAGCAGGGCGCGCTTGCCGGTGAGGTCGGCGCGGGCCTCGCGGCGGGCACGGTTCTCGGCGGCGCAGTCCTGGCAGAGCTGGTGGTAGAAGTAGTCGACCTCGGTGTACCGCTGCTTGCAGATGTAGCAGGAGCGGGGGCGCTGGAGTATGCCCGCGATCCGGCCGGCCTCGATCTTGGAGCTGGGCAGGATGCCCTCGGTCTCGTCGTCGATGCGCTCGGCGGAGCCGGTGGCGGTGGCCTCGGTGACCGAGCGGTCGTGCGCGGTCTTGGCGGCCCGGCGCTCCTGGCGGCGGCGCTGCTTGACCGTGCGGTAGATGTGCGAGGTGGCCCGGCGGACCTGGATGGCGTCGGGGTGGTCGACGTCGATCCGGTCCAGCTCCTCCAGCACGCTGAGGCAGACGGCCAGGCGCTCCGGGTCGATACCGGGCCCGTAGACCATCTCGTCCGTGGACACCGCGTCCGTGGACGCCGCGCCGTCCTCTGTCACCGTCATCGCGCTGCCGCTTCCCTGATCACCCGCGCGGGGGCATGGGTGCGCCCGCTGTCGGCCGGGGAATTTTACGGAGCGCCCGGCCCCTGGACCAAACCCGCACCGGTGGCGGGCGGCCCGGGGGCCGGGAACGGCCGAGGTCAGACCTCGCAGGCTGTGAGCAGGGTCTCCATCTCGGCGGTGAGCGCGCGGGCCAGGACGTCGAGGTCGGGCACCGCGCGGGCGTCGGCCACGAGCCCGTAGTGGACGCGTCCCCGGTAGGTGGAGACAGCCACCGCGAGCGACTGGCCGGGGGCGAGCGGGGCGAGCGGGAAGACCTCGGCCAGCTCGTGCCCGCCGAGCCTCAGGCCGATGCCGGGCAGCGGGACGCTGGTGACGAGGATGTCGAACCAGAGCCGCGCCGCCTGTCCGACCAGCGGCCCGCCGAGCCGGTGCCCGAGCGCCGGGACGTGGTCCGCCAGCAGGGCGACGGCACCCGCGCCCCGGTCGGAGCCGGCGTCCTTGTTGCGGACCATCGCCGCACGCACCGTCTCCAGCCGGGCCAGCGGGTCGGGGTCGGCGACCGGAAGCCGCAGCAGGTACCCGGAGAGCCGGTTGCCCTGCGGCTGGGCGGTGCGCGGGCGGCGCCGGGAGACCGGGATGAGGGCGCGCGGGGCGACGCCTCCGCTGCCGTCGCCGCGCTCGTCCAGCCAGCGGCGCAGGGCGCCCGCGACGACGGCGATCAGTACGTCGTTGACGGTGCCTCCGGCGCTCTTCCTGACCCGGTGCACGTCGTCGATGTCGAGCACGGCGCCGGCGGTGCGGCGGGTGCCGCTGGGGGCGGAGGTCAGGGCCGGGGCGGGACTCATGCCCAGGGTCGAGCGGGCCAGCGAGGCGCCGATGTCCAGGGCCCGGCCCAGGTCGGAGACGGCGCCCTTGACCAGGTCGGGGA
>NZ_MUNH01000139.1:0-6581 GCF_002154615.1 Streptomyces recifensis | reverse complement strand
GTGCGGGGTGGACACGGGTGGGGTGTGTGCCGCCCGTGGGGTTCGGGGCCCCACGGGAGTTCCGGACTCTAACCGTCCGCCACCGCGCGTGGACGGCCTGCCGGGGAAACTTCCCTCCCCCGAGGGAACCGGCGTTCCGTGTTACCGCCCCGTGTTCCGCTCCCCGTCGCCCCCGCGCGTCACCAGTCGCCGCGCGAGGAGGAGCCCGCCGTGAACTTCCGCACCACGTAGATGAGTCCGCCGACCAGAGCGACGAAGAGCAGGAGCTTGAACAACAGGCCGATCAGGAAGCCGACCACGGCCGCTATCAGGCCGCCGAACACCACCAGCGCGATGACCGGCACCGCGACCCACTTCACCCACCACGGCAAGCCCGTGAAGATCTCTCGCATCGCCCTGTCCTTTGCGCTAGCGGTTCTTGATGTCCCGCTTCGATGCTAGGGCCGGGGAGAGCCTCCGTGGGGGTCTCGCACCCCTTGTCGTCCCCTGATCCATCCCCTAGGGAACCCTGAGACCCGACCCTCAGCCCTCGGGGGGAGAGAACACCACCAGGACCCGCAGATCCTCGCTGATGTGGTGGAACTTGTGGGACACCCCGGCGGGCACGTAGACCACGCTGCCCCGCGCGACCTCGGTGGTCTCCAGGCCGACCGAGACCGAGGCCCGGCCGCTGACCACGAAGTACACCTCGTCCTGGGAGTGGGGGTTCTGGGGGTCGTGGGACCCGGCGTCGAGCGCGTACAGACCGACCGACATGTTCCGCTCCCGCAGGAACTGGAGGTAGGCCCCGTCGTTCGCGGCGCGCTCCGCCTCCAGATCGTCCAGCCGGAATACCTTCATCGCCGTTGTCCGCCCTTGCCGCGCCGCCCACTCTGATCCTGGTCTGCCACGATCAGACACATGAAGAATCTCCTAGTCAAGACGATCGCCAACGCGGGCGCCCTCGCGGTCGCCGTGTGGCTCCTCGACAAGATCACCCTCACCGGTGACAGCACGGGCAAGAAGGTCGGCACGCTGATCGTGGTCGCGCTGGTCTTCGGGCTGGTGAACCTTCTGGTCAAGCCGGTGGTGAAGGTGCTCACCTTTCCGCTGTTCATCCTGACCCTCGGCCTGATCACCCTGATCGTCAACGCGCTGATGCTGCTGCTGACCTCGTGGGTGTGCGGGCAGCTGAACCTGAGTTTCCACGTGGAGGGGTTCTGGACGGCCGTGCTCGGCGGTCTGATCATCTCCGTCGTCTCCTGGGCGCTGAACCTCGTCCTGCCCGACGAGGACTGATCCGGTCATGGCCTTCCGCGTCTGTTTCGTGTGCACCGGCAACATCTGCCGCTCCCCGATGGCCGAGTCGGTCTTCCGGGCGCGCGTCGCCGAGGCCGGGCTCGACGGCCTCATCGAGGCCGACAGCGCCGGCACCGGCGGCTGGCACGAGGGCGACGCCGCCGACCCGCGCACCGTCTCGGTCCTCGACGAGCACGGCTACGGCACCGAGCACATCGCGCGGCAGTTCCAGCCGTCCTGGTTCGGCCGCCTCGACCTCGTGATCGCCCTCGACACCGGCCACCTCAAGGCCCTGCGCCGCCTCGCCCCCACCGAGGAGGACGCCCGCAAGGTGCGCCTGCTGCGCTCGTACGACCCGTCGGCCGGCGCCGACCTCGATGTCCCGGACCCTTATTACGGGGGCCGCGACGGCTTCGAGGAGTGCCTTGAGATGGTGGAGGCGGCGAGCGCCGGACTGCTCGACTCCGTACGCGAACATCTGGAGGAACGGCCCGTATGAACGACACTGCCGCGCACCCGGACTCCCCCGGCGACGGCACGCGCGCCGTTCGCGCCGGCCTTCCCGAGCCGGTGAAGCACGAGCCGACCCTGCCGGGGCCGGTCTTCGCCGCGCACTTCCACCTGCCCGGCGAGGTGAGCGGACCGTACTCCTACGGCCGCGACGGCAACCCCACGTGGACCCTGCTGGAGCGGGCCATCGGCGAGCTGGAGGCGCCCGGCGCCGACGCCGCCGAGACGCTGGTGTTCGCCTCCGGCATGGCGGCGATCTCGGCCGTGCTCTTCTCCCAGCTCAAGACCGGCGACACGGTAGTGCTGCCCTCGGACGGCTACCAGGCGCTCCCCCTGGCCCGGGCCCAGCTCGAGGCGTTCGGCATCGAGGTGCGCACGGCGCCCACCGGCGGTGACGCCCAGCTCGACGTGCTCGACGGGGCGAAGCTGCTGTGGATCGAGTCGCCGTCCAATCCCGGCCTCGACGTGTGCGACATCCGGCGGCTGGTGGAGGAGGCCCACGCCCGCGGGGCGCTGGTGGCCGTGGACAACACCCTCGCCACGCCGCTCGGGCAGCGTCCGCTGGAGCTGGGCGCCGACTTCGCCGTGGCCAGCGGCACCAAGCAGCTCAGCGGGCACGGCGACGTCCTGCTGGGGTACGTCGTCGGCCGCGCGGGTGAGCCGATGGACGCGGTGCGCCGTTGGCGGAAGATCGTCGGGGCGATCCCCGGCCCGATGGAGGCGTGGCTCGCCCACCGCTCGATCGCCACGCTCCCGCTCCGTGTCGACCGGCAGAACGCCACGGCACTGGCGGTGGCCGAAGCGCTGCGCGGCCGTCCCGAGGTCTCCGGCCTGCGGTATCCGGGGCTGCCCGACGACCCGTCGCACGAGGTCGCCGCGCGGCAGATGCGCCGCTTCGGATGCGTGGTCTCCTTCACGCTGCCCACGCGCGAGCGCGCCGAGCGGTTCCTTGAGGCCCTGCGGCTGGTCGAGGACGCGACGAGCTTCGGCGGAGTGCGGTCCACGGCCGAACGGCGCGGCCGCTGGGGCGGAGACGCGGTGCCGGACGGGTTCATCCGCATGTCGGTCGGGGCCGAGGACGCCGAGGACCTCGTGGCGGACGTGCTGCGGGCCCTGGACAAGTCCGCCGGGTCCGCCGGCTGAAAGCGGTGCGGACGGTCCGAGCCTCCCCCCTCGTGGCTCGGACCGTCCCCGGTTCCGCGCGCGAAGAACCGCGCGAACAAGGTTAGTTGACTCTGCGTCAGTGTCCAATCACGGTAACGACAGAGACCTATCGACTTATTTATAGTTGGGGCCTGCCCGGCCTGCCCGAGGAGGCAGGGAAAGGGGGCCCCGCCATGGACCTGGCCCTGCTGCGGACCTTTGTCACCGTGCACCGGGCCGGCTCCTTCACCCGCGCCGCCGCGCTGCTGGGCCTCTCCCAGCCCGCCGTCACCTCCCAGATCCGCACGCTGGAGCGCCAGCTCGGCCGTCCCCTCTTCCTGCGTCAGGCACGCGGGGTGACCCCCACGACCATCGGGGACGAACTGGCCCACAAGGCCGCGCCCCATCTCGACGCCTTGGTCGAGATAGCCGAGAGCGGCCTGGACGACGAGTCCTCGCTGCGCACCCTGCACCTGGCCGGACCCCCGGAGTTCACCACCGAGCGGGCCCTGCCCGCCCTGACGGAGCTGACCGGCGCCGACGGCCAGGGCTTCGCCCTCCGCGCCTCCTTCGGCACGGCGGAGGAGGTCCTGGAAGGGCTGGCGGCGGGCCACCACGAGCTGGCCATCAGTACGCTCCGGCCACGCGGCGCCCTGCTGAGCGCGAGCCCGCTCTGCGACGAGGAGCATGTGCTGGTCGCCGCCCCGCGCTGGGCCGAGCGGCTCGAGCCGGACGCGCTGCGGGGGACGGGAGCGGCCGCGTTGAAGAACCTCCCCGTGGTCGAGGTCCACGAGTCGCTGCCGTTCGTCTCGCGCTACTGGGCCTCCGTGTTCGACACCCGTCCGGGCGCCTCGGGGACGGTCATCGTGCCGGACCTGCGCGCGGTGCTGGCCTGTGCCGCCTCGGGGGCGGGTCTCGCGGTGCTGCCCCGCTATCTGTGCGCCCCCGCCCTCGACCGGGCCGAGTTGGTCCAACTGCACGACCCGGCCGTGCCGCCGCTGCGGACCTACTTCCTGGTGGTGCGCACCGGCTCGCTGGCGCTGCCGCATGTCGCGCGGGCACACGAGTGGCTCCAGCGGGCCGCCTTACGGTGGTGCTGAGCGGGTATTCCTCCGCGAATGTCTCCCCGCGATCAGTCCGGGGCCGCCCCCGATGTTTCACGTGGAACCGGCCGGGCCACATTGTTCCCATGACCGTCCGACCCGTGGTCAAGCGCACCGCCCGCGCCGTTCTGCTGGACGGTGACGACCTGATCCTGATCAAGCGCACCAAGCCCGGCGTCGATCCCTACTGGGTCACCCCCGGTGGCGGGGTCGAGCCCGAGGACCCGACCGTCGTCGACGCCCTGCACCGCGAGGTGTACGAGGAACTCGGCGCCAAGATCTCCGATGTCGTGCCCTGCTTCGTGGACACCGTGGAGCACATCGGCGAGGACGGCGGGGCAACCGGCGTCAAGGTCCAGCACTTCTTCGTCTGCCGCCTGGAGTCCATGGACCCAGCGCTCCGCCACGGCCCCGAGGTGGAGGAGCCGGCCGGGGAGTACGAGATCGTCCGCATCCCGTTCAATCGGGTCGGCATCGCCTCCGTCCACCTCGTGCCGCTGTCGCTGCGGCACTATCTGGACGGCAACATCGAGGGCGTACGCGCGATGCACGCCCCCGACCTCGGCTGACCCGGGCCGCTCAGGAGCCGGTGACCACCAGGTCCTCGACGGGGTCATGGCGTATGCGGGGCGCCGGTACGCCGAGCGCCTGCAACACGGAGACACCACTGCGAATCATGCCCGGCGGCCCGGAGAGATAGGCGTCGTAGTCCCGCCAGGGGCCGCTCGCCCGCACGGCGTCGTGCAGACGGCGGTCCTCCCGGTCGATGACCGAGCGGACGGACATCCAGGGGTGGGCCTGCCGCAACCGGAGCAGGGTGTCGATGTCGTACAGGTCGTGGTGGTTGCGGGCGCCGTAGAAGACCTCGACGGGGCGGCGGGCGCCGTGCTCGGCGACCTCTTCGACCATGGCCTTGATCGGGGCTATGCCGGTGCCTCCGCCCAGGCAGAGCAGGCCGCTGTCGGTGTCGTGGTCGACGCTCATCGAACCGACCGGCGGCCCGAGACGCACCAGGTCACCGGGGCAGGCGCGGTGCACCAGGGCATGGGAGACCCAGCCCGCCGGAACCGCCCGCACATGGAAGGTGAGCAGGCCGTCGGGGCGGGGCGCGGAGGCGAAGGAGTAGTGCCGCCACACTCGCGGCCACCAGGGCGTCTCGACGCTCGCGTACTGCCCGGCCAGGAAGGGGTACGGCTGGTCGGGACGCAGCGTGATCACGGCGACATCGGGGGTGCGCAGGTCGTGGGACACGACCTCTGCATGCCACCAGGGCGGAGCCTCCCGCTCGTCCGTCTCGGCGGCCTCAATCATGACCTGAGAGATGGTCGCGTAGACCCGGCCCCAGGCCGCTTCCATCTGTGGGTTCCAGGTGTGGGTGGCGTACGCGCTCAGGGCGCCGATCAGACACGCGCCGACGGCCGGATAGTGCTCGGGCCGGGTGCCGTACTTACGGTGGCCCCGGCCGAGGTTGCGCAGGTAATCGACGAGTACCGGGGTGTTGTCGATGTGTTCTGCCGCGGTGAGCAGGGCACGCAGCAGCCGGTCCCGCTGGGTGTCCATGGCCGGCGGGAACAAGGCGCGCAGTTCCGGGTGGCGGACGAAGAGCAGGGCGTAGAAGTAGGAGGTCACCCTGTCGGCCAAGGGCGCGATCTCCGCCAGCGTGCGGCGGATGAGCAGCGCGTCCCAGGATGTCTGCGCACGGGAGGGCGCGGCTGCGTGCCGTGGATGTCGGTCGACGCCGTCTGCCGTGCCGTCGTCCCCCGATGGGGTGGCCGGAGCTTCCATGTGTGCCCTCGCTCGCACTCCTGCGGCGGTCTGCGCTCTCCCCCTCGGAAGCGCGTGATCCCCGCCGGGGAGGGGGACCGCAGCACTCGTTCCGCAGCATGGCACCGTGGGCCGGTATCGCGTCCCATTACCCGGAAAGACGGCTCTGGCGGGCTTCGTCCGATTACGCTGTTGGCCGCCACGGCAGGTCGACGTTTCACGTGAAACGGCGCTGGCCGTCAGTGGTTTGCCCCGAGCGGAGAATCTGGCCGGAACCGGTAAGAGGTCTCCGAATCCGGTGGACGTGAGGGGTGGGGTTCGGACAGCCTGACCCGCGTGCCGATCTCTTCACTCGCCGCGCTGCCCATCCGCCGTCTGACTCACCGCGATCTCACCGCCTGCGCCGATCTGTCGGAGAACCGGGGCTGGCCCCGCGAGGAACACAAATGGGGCCTGCTGCTCACCGCCGGCCATGGCTACGGCATCGACGACCCCGACGGTGGCCTCGTCGCCGCGTGCGTCGTCACGGAGTACGGGTCCGGACAGCGGGTGGAACTGGGCGCGATCGGCATGGTCCTGGTCGCCGAGCGCCACTCCCGCAAGGGCGTGGGACGCCGCCTGATGCGGCACGTCGTGGCGGCCATGGACGGCACACCCCTGACCCTGCACGCCACCCCCCTGGGGCGCCCGCTCTACGAGGAGATCGGCTTCAAGACCGTGGGTCAGGCCGAGATGCTCACGGGGCACTTCACGCCGGCCGGATCGGAGCCGTCGGTACCGACG
>NZ_MUNH01000138.1:0-17486 GCF_002154615.1 Streptomyces recifensis | reverse complement strand
AGTGCGAGTCAGGGGTCGGCGAGTCAAGCGGCTCCGGAGCCGGGGGCTGCTGTGCCTCGGCGGGCTCGGAGTGCCGGCGAGGGTTCGGTGAGTCAGAGTTCGGCGGAGCCGGGTGCCGGGGCTTCGCCGCGTCGGATGCGGAGTGCGAGTCAGGGGTCGGCCGGCCAGCGGTCTGAGGAGGGTGCGGAGGCCCCTGCCGAGACGCCGACCGAGGCACCCAGGGGGCCGCGCAGGTCGCGCAGCGCCTCGCAGGGATCAGCCTCGCAGCGAACCGGGACGCCCGAGCCTGCCGAGCCCTCGGTACCGGCAGAGCCGACCGAGCCTTCGGAACCGAGCGGACCGGCCGGGCCTGCCGAGCCCGCACAGCCGACCGAGCCGACCGAGCCGACGAAGCCGGCCGAGTCGGCGCGGCGTCGCAGCGCCGACGCGCCCTGGCATCACGCCCGTCCGGCCTTCGAGGAGGCCGACGAGCCGCCGAAGACATCCCCCGCTCCCGAGCCCACCGACACCCCCGACGACCCCGCAGGAGGCGCGCAGTGAACGACGTGCTGGACGTCGCCCTGCGACTCGTCGTCGTGTTCGTCGTGTTCCTGACGTTGCCGCTGGTCATCGGGCAGACCGAACACAAGGTGATGGCGCACATGCAGGGCCGCCTCGGCCCGATGTACGCGGGCGGCTTCCACGGCTGGGCCCAACTCGTCGCGGACGGTGTGAAGTTCGCGCAGAAGGAGGACGTGGTCCCGGCGGGAGCCGACCGCCGGGTCTTCCAGCTCGCCCCGGCCGTGGCCCTGTTGCCGTACCTCCTCGTACTGCTCGCCATCCCGATCGGCCCGAGCGCCGGTGCCGTGGGCCAAGTACTGGACGCCGGCATCTTCTTCGTGCTCGCGGTGATGGGCGTGGGCGTCCTCGGCTCGTTGATGGCGGGCTGGGCCAGCGCCAACAAGTTCTCCCTGCTCGGCGGCCTGCGCACCGCCGCCCAGTTGCTCGCCTACGAACTCCCGATGCTGCTCGCCGCCGCCTCCGTGGCGATGGCGGCCGGCACGGTGTCGCTGCCCGGCATCGTGACCGCCTTCCACTGGTGGTGGCTGCCCTGGCAGCTCACCGGCGCGGTGGTGTTCTTCGTCGCCGGACTCGCCGAGCTGCAACGGCCGCCGTTCGACATGCCGGTGGCCGACTCGGAGATCATCTTCGGCGCGTACACCGAGTACACCGGCCTGCGCTTCGCGCTGTTCCTGCTCGCGGAGTACGCGGGGATCGTCGTCCTGTGCGGTCTGACCACCGTGCTGTTCCTGGGCGGCTGGCACGGTCCCTGGGGTGCCGACGGGCTCGGCTGGGTGTGGACCCTGGTGAAGACCGCGATCCTCGCCTTCCTGGTGATCTGGCTCCGGGTCACCTACCCCCGGTTGCGCGAGGACCAGCTCCAGAAGCTGTCCTGGACCGTCCTCGTCCCGCTCGCTCTCGCCCAGATCGCCCTCACCGGCGTCGTCAAGGTGGTGACCGCCTGATGTCTCCCGTACCCGGCTCCGGCCTGGCCAAGGGCCTCGCCGTCACCCTCCGCACGATGACGAAGAAGACCGTCACCGAGCGCTATCCCGACGTCCAGCCCGACCTCCCGCCGCGCACCCGCGGGGTGATCGGCCTGTTCGAGGAGAACTGCACGGTCTGCATGCTCTGCGCCCGTGAGTGCCCCGACTGGTGCATCTACATCGACTCCCACAAGGAGACCGTCCCGGCCGCCGCCCCCGGCGGCCGCGAGCGCAGCCGGAACGTCCTCGACCGGTTCGCCATCGACTTCTCCCTCTGCATGTACTGCGGCATCTGCATCGAGGTCTGCCCCTTCGACGCGCTGTTCTGGTCCCCGGAGTTCGAGTACGCCGAGACCGACATCCGCGAACTGACCCACGAGCGCGACAAGCTCCGCGAGTGGATGTGGACCGTCCCGGCCCCGCCCGCGCTTGACCCGCACGCGGAGGAGCCGAAGGAGATCGCGGCCGCCCGCAAGAGCGCCGACAAACTGGCCGCCGCCCAGGCGGCCGAGCAGGCCGGCCGGAACCCGGACCAGGAGGGAGAGCAGTGAGCCTCGCCGCCACCGCCCCGCACGGCTTCCTGTCCCCGACCGGCGTCGAGATCGCGTTCCTCCTCGTCGGCCTGGTCACTTTCGGCGCCGCGCTGATCACCGTCACCACCCGGCAGCTGGTGCACGCCGCCCTGTGGCTGGTGGTCACCCTCGGCGGCCTGGCCGTCGAATACCTCCTGCTCACCGCCGAGTTCATCGCCTGGGTGCAGGTCCTCATCTACGTCGGCTCCGTCGTCGTCCTCCTCCTCTTCGGACTGATGCTCACGCGGGCCCCCATCGGCCGCTCCCCGGACGCCGATTCCGGCAACCGGCTGCCCGCGCTGGTCGTCGCCGTGGGTTCGGCGGGCGCGCTGGTCTGGGTGGTGACGGACGCGTTCCGCGCCACCTGGATCGACCTGGACGGCCCGGCCGCGGGCACCACCCGCGTCACCGGCGAGAGCCTCTTCCGGCACTGGGTGCTGCCCTTCGAGGCGCTGTCCGTCCTGCTCCTCGCGGCCCTGGTCGGCGCGATCGTGCTGTCCCGCAAGACCAAGGCCGAGCAGGCGGCCGGCGCCCCGAGCCCGGCCAGGACCTCCGGCGACAGGGAAGGCGTCCGCTGATGCACCTCGCCTACCCCGCCGTCCTCGCCGTCCTCCTGTTCTGCACCGGCCTCTACGGCGTCCTCGCCCGCCGCAACGCCATCCTGGTCCTGATGTCGGTCGAGCTGATGCTCAACGCCGTCAACCTCAACCTCGTCGCCTTCGACGTCTGGCTCAGCCGGGCCGCGAAGGACACCCTGCACTCCGGCCAGGCGCTGACCCTGTTCACCATCGCCATCGCGGCCGCCGAGATCGGCATCGGCCTGGCGATCGTCCTCGCCGTCTACCGCGACCGGGGCACCGCGGACATCGACAGGCTCCGCGACACCGCCGAGACCCCCGGCGTCGACCCCGACCACCCCGACGCCTCCGGGACCGAGAAGGCTGAGGCCACCGCGTGACCACCACCACCCTCGCCGCGCTCGTCCCGCTCCTGCCCTTCCTCGGCGCCGTCGCCGGACTCCTGCTGGGCCGCACCGCGCCCGGCTTCGTCCGCCCGCTCGCCGTGCTGCCGCCGCTGGCCTCGCTCGTGCTGGCCGCGCTGGTGGCGGCCCGCCAGGGCGGCGGCCGGGCCGTCGACGCGTACACCCTGCTGACACCCACCGGCTCGGTCCCCGTCGACCTGGCGCTCCACATCGACGGCTTCGCCGCGCTCGTCGCGATCCTGGTGGCCTTCGTGGCGACCTGCGTGCAGATCTACTCCACCGGCTACCTGCGCGACGACCCCCGCTACCCCTCCTACGCGGCCCTCGTCTCCCTCTTCACCTCCGCGATGCTCCTCGTCGTCTATTCCGGGGACCTGATCGTGCTGCTGGTCGGGTGGGAAGTCATGGGCATCTGCTCCTACTTCCTGGTCGGCCACTACTGGGGTACGCCCGAGGCCCGCGCCGCCTCCCTCAAGGCGTTCCTGGTCACCAAGCTCGGTGACGTCCCGTTCCTGATCGGCCTGTTCGCGCTCGGCACCGACGCCGGGTCCTTCCGCATCACCCGCGTCCTCGGCGCCGTGGCCAGCGGCGGACTCGGTCATCCCACCCTGATCGCCCTGCTGCTCCTCGCGGGCGTTGCGGGCAAGTCCGCGCAGTTCCCGCTGCACACCTGGCTTCCCGACGCGATGGCGGGTCCCACGCCCGTCTCCGCGCTGATCCACGCGGCCACCATGGTCGCCGCCGGTGTCTACTTCGTGGCCCGTCTCCTCCCCGTGTTCGAGGCGTCCGCCGCCGCGATGACGGTCCTCGCGGTGATGGCCGCCGTCACCATGCTGGGCTCCGGCCTCGCCGCGCTGGCCCAGGACGACATCAAGCGGGTCCTCGCCTACTCGACGATCGGCCAGCTCGGCTACATGACCGGTGCCCTCGCCGTCGGCGACCGCGGTGCCGCCGTCTTCCACCTCCTCTCCCACGGCGCCTTCAAGGCGCTGCTGTTCCTCGCCGCCGGAGCCGTCATCCACGCCGCCGGCACCAACTCGCTGGCCGCCATGTCCCGGATGAGCCACCTGCGCGACCGCGTCCCGGACGCCTTCTGGACCATGACCGTGGCCCTGCTCGCACTGGCCGCGATCCCTCCGTTCAGCGGGTTCTTCTCCAAGGAGTCCGTACTTGCCGCCGCCGAGCGCCTCGCCACCGGCCACCCCGGCCCGGCACCGGGCGCCGCCGGCTGGATCGTGCTCGTCGCCGCGCTCGCCACGGCCCTGCTCACCGCCGCCTACGCCACCCGGCTCTGGCTGCTGGCCTTCCGGGGCCGGGGCGCCGAGGCCCCCGATCACGGGCGCCAGCCGCTGACCATGACCGTGGTGCTCTGGGTGCTGGCCGTGCCCTCGCTGGCCTTCGGCGCGCTCGCCTACCGCACGCTGCCCGGCTGGTTCGACGGCCGGAGCCTCGCGCCCACCCTGCTCACCTCCGTCCTCGGCACCGGCCTCGCCGTGGTCGGTGGCCTGCTGGCCTACGGCGCCTGGCAGCGCGCCGCCGCGCGGGCGCCCCGCATCCCGCTGGGTGCCGTCGCCGCCCATCCGGAGGGCGACGCGGGTCTGGTCGAGGCCGAGGCCATCGCCGCCCACGAACCGGCGTACGGCGACATCGCTCAGGCCCCCGACCCGGCCGACCCCGGCCGCCTGCTGCTCGGCCCGCTGTACGGGCCCGCCGCCTCGGGTTTCCACCTGGACGCCGTGTACTCGGCGCTGTTCGTCCGCCCGGTCCTGGGCGCGGCGAGCCTGGTCCGCTTCCTGGACCGCGAGGTCGTCGACACCTACGTACGCGGCGCCGCCGCCCTGCCCCGGCTGCTCGGCGCGGCCGTACGGCGGGCGCAGACCGGCAATGTGCAGACCTATGTGAGCGCGCTGCTCGCCGGCACCGTCGTCCTGACGGTCGCCGTCCTCCTCGTCGCCTCGGGAGCGTGAGCGGGCGTGATCGGTATCAGCGAATCAGTGATGCAGTTCCTTCTGGCGTTCGTCGTCGCCGTGCCGCTCCTCGGCGCGGCCGCCGCCCTCCTGCCGGCCCCGCCCGGACTGAAGGGAAAGTCCCCCGACCAGGCCGTGCTCCGGCACGGCGTGACCGTGACCGGCGTGGTCCTCATCGCCGCGATCGTCCTGGCGCTCGGCCTCGACCACGACCATCCCTCGAAGATGCAGGCCACGACCGACATCAGCTGGATTCCCGCACTCCACGTGCGCATCCACCTCGGCATCGACGGCATCTCCCTCCCCCTTCTCCTCCTGACCGCGCTGCTGACCTTCCTCTGCGCGCTCTACTCCTACTTCAAGCCGCCCGCGGGGCCCTCCCCGAAGGCGTTCACCGCCCTGGTCCTGCTGCTCGAAGGGGGCACCCTCGCCTCCTTCGCCGTGCTCGACCTCGTCCTCTTCTTCCTGGCCTTCGAGACCGTGCTGATCCCGATGTACTTCCTCATCGCCCGCTGGGGCGGCGAGGGCCGGACCCGGGCCGCGTGGAAGTTCATCCTGTACACGCTGCTCGGCTCGGTGATCATGCTGCTCGGCCTGCTGCTGATCGGGATCAAGGCGGGCACTTTCGACATGGTGGCACTCGCCACTGACAACGGCCGGTCGCTGACCACGTCCGTGCAGGTCATCGCCGTTCTGGCGATCGGCATCGGGCTCGCGGTGAAGGCGCCGATGTGGCCCCTGCACAGCTGGCTGCCGGACGCCCACACCGCCGCCCCGACCGTCGGCTCGGTGCTGCTCGCCGGCGTCCTGCTGAAGATGGGCACGTACGGGTTCGTCCGCATCCTGCTCCCGGTCGCGCCCGACGGCTCCCGCGTCTTCGCCCCGTACCTCGCCGCGTTCGCCGTCGTCGGGATCATCTACGGGTCCCTGGCCTGCCTCTCCCTCGCCAGGCGGGGCGCCAAGGGCGACCTGAAGCGGCTGATCGCGTACTCCTCGGTCGGCCACATGGGCTTCGTGCTGCTCGGCATCTCCACCATGACCCCGACCGGCGTCAACGGCGCGCTCTTCGCCAACATCGCCCACGGCCTCATCACCGGCCTGCTGTTCTTCCTGGTCGGCGCCCTGAAGGACCGCACCGGCAGCACCGACCTCGACACCCTGGCCGCGCACAGCGGAGGCGCCCTCTACGGCCGGGCCCCGCGTCTCGGCGGGCTGCTCGCCTTCGGTGCCGTCGCCTCGCTCGGGCTGCCCGGACTCGCCGGGTTCTGGGGCGAGATGCTCGCGCTGTTCGGCGCGTTCCAGCCCGCCGCCGGGCTCAACCGGGCCGCCTACCTGGTCTTCCTGGCGATCGGCGCCTTCGGCACCCTGCTGACCGCCGCGTACCTGCTGGTCGTGGTCCGCCGCGTCTGCATGGGCGACCCGAACCAGGACCTGCCCGAACTCGCCGACGTACGCGGGTACGAGTTCGCCGCCTGGACGCCGCTCGTCGTCCTCACCGTCCTCGCCGGACTCTGGCCCAGGGCCCTGCTCGGCCTCAGCGACCCGGCCGTGCAGCAGCTCCTCGCAGGAGGCACCCGATGACCGCCCTGGCCCAGGCCACACCGGGACACCTGGCCGCACCGGCGGTGAACGCCCTGATCCAGTCCGTCGACTGGCTGGCCATCGCCCCGCCCGTCATCGTCGCCGTCACGGCCCTCGCCGTGCTCGTCACCGACCTGTTCCTGCCCGAGGCCCGCAAACCCCTCCTCGGCTGGTTCTCCGTCGCCGGCCTGGCCGCCGCCGGGCTCACGCTGCTGCCGCTCCTGGACGGCGACCGCGCCACCTTCTGCCTGACCGGCTCCACGCGCGCGTGCAGCTACACCGCCGACCACTTCACGGTCGTCATCCAGTGCCTGGTCCTCGGCGGCGCCCTGCTCGCGGCCCTGCTGTCCGTGACCGGCGTCCAGGACGACCGGCGGCGCGTCCCGGCCGGGGAGTTCTGGTTCCTGCTGCTCTCCTCGGCGGCCGGCGCCGCCCTGCTGCCCGCCTCCCGCGACCTCGCCACCCTGATCGTCGCCCTGGAGGTCGCCTCCCTGCCCGCCTTCGCCCTGGTGGGCATCCGGCACGGCGAGGCACGCTCGGCCGAGGCGGCCCTGAAGTTCTTCCTCTCCTCGGTCACCGCCACCGCCGTCAGCCTGATGGGCGTCAGCTTCGTCTACGCCGCCACCGGCACCCTGCACCTCACCGAGATCGCCCGCCGCCTGCCCCAGACGGACGGCCAGCTCCACACCCTCGTCCAGGCCGGCGTCGTCCTCACCCTGGTCGGCTTCGCCTTCAAGACCGCCGCCGTGCCCTTCCACTTCTGGGTCCCCGAGACCTATGTGGGCGCGCCGCTCCCGGTCGCCGCCTACCTCTCGGTCGTCGGCAAGGCGGTCGGCTTCTCCGGCCTGATCCTCGTCACCGTGATCGCCTTCCCGTCCTACGCCGACGTCTGGGGCCCCGCCCTCGCCGCCCTGGCCGCACTCACCATGACCGCGGGCAATGCCGGTGCCCTGCGGCAGCGGGCCACGCGCGCGTACAGCGCCGTACGCCTTCTCGCCTGGTCCTCCATCGGCCAGGCCGGCTACCTCCTGGTCCCGATCGCCGCCGCCGGGTACACGCGGGACGGCCAGAAGGCGATCGGCTCCACCGTCGCCTACGCCCTGATGTACGCCGCCGTGAACCTAGGCGCCTTCGCGGTGGCCGCCCTGGTGGGCCGTACGAGGCCGCTCAACCGGATCGCCGACTACCGGGGCCTGTACGCCACCAATCCCGTCACCGCCGTCCTCCTGGCCTTCTTCCTGCTCTGCCTGGCCGGACTCCCGCCGGGCGTGATCGGACTGTTCGCCAAGGTCACGGTGTTCTCGGCGGCCGTGGACGCCGGGCTCGGCTGGCTCGCCGTGGTCATGGCCGTCAACGTGGTGATCGCGCTCTACTACTACCTCCGGTGGACGTCCCTGCTGTTCCGCGCCCCCGAGGGCGAGCCCGTACGGCACCGCCTCCCCGCCCCGCTCACCGCCGCGCTCGCCCTCACGGCGGCCGCCGGCGTGGCCCTCTCGGGCGCACCCCAGCTGGTGCTGCGCTTCGCCGCCACGACCCTCTTCTGACGGGCGCGGCGGACCTCGCTCACTCGTACGGGTGTCCGCGCCACCACGCCCACCTGGGAACTCGCGGCCTTCGCCTGGCGTTGTCCTGATCGGGAGGGTCCACTGGACCGAAGGGTTCCCGCGCCGCACGATCGGGAGGGTCAGGGTGCACCGCCGGCACAACGGGCTCAGGACCGCAGTACTCCTCGGGGCACTGTCGGCGATCATCATCGTCATCGGCAGCTTCTTCGGCCGTACGGGGCTGATCGTCGCCGTCCTGGTCGCGCTCGGCACGAACGCGTACGCGTACTGGAACAGCGACAAACTGGCCCTGCGCGCGATGCGGGCGCGCCCGGTGAGCGAGTTCGAGGCGCCCGAGCTGTACCGGATCGTGCGCGAGCTGTCCACGCAGGCCCGCCAGCCCATGCCCCGGCTGTACATCTCGCCCACGGAGGCGCCCAACGCCTTCGCCACCGGCCGCAACCCCCGCCACGCGGCCGTCTGCTGCACCGAGGGCATCCTCCGCCTGCTCGACCCGCGGGAACTGCGCGGTGTCCTCGGCCATGAACTGAGCCATGTCTACAACCGGGACATCCTCATCTCGTCCGTGGCCGCCGCCCTCGCCTCGGTGATCATGTTCCTGGTCAACTTCGCGTGGCTGATCCCGGTCGGCCGCTCGGACGACGACGAGGGGCCCGGTCTGATCGGCATGCTGCTGACCATGCTCCTCGGCCCGCTCGCGGCCACCCTGATCCAGCTGGCCGTCAGCCGCTCCCGCGAGTACGAGGCGGACGCGTCCGGCGCCCAGCTCACCGGCGACCCGCTGGCCCTCGCGTCGGCGCTGCGCAAGCTGGAGAGCGGGACCCGGCAGCTCCCGCTGCCCCCGGAGCCGCGTATCGAGACCGCGAGCCACATGATGATCGCCAACCCGTTCCGGCCCGGCCAGGGACTGTCGCGGATGTTCTCCACGCACCCGCCCATGGCCGAGCGGATCGCCCGACTGGAGAAGATGGCAGGTCGAAACCGGTGAAGACCATTCTGAACATCATCTGGCTCGTCCTGAGCGGCTTCTGGCTGTTCCTCGGCTACCTGCTCGCCGGCGTGCTGCTCTGCGTCACGATCATCGGCATCCCCTTCGGGATCGCCGCCTTCCGCATCGCCGTCTACGCCCTGTGGCCCTTCGGGTACACCACCGTCGAGCGCCGGGACGCGGGCGCGCCCTCGTGCGTCGGCAATGTGCTCTGGCTGGTGCTGGCGGGGTGGTGGCTGGCCCTGGCCCACATCACCACGGGCATCGCCCTGTGCCTGACGATCATCGGCATCCCGTTCGGCATCGCCAACTTCAAGCTGATCCCGGTCTCGCTGCTCCCGCTGGGCCGGGAGATCGTCCGCACCGACGAGCCGTTCGGCGCGCGCGTCGCCTGAGGCAACCGGAACCCGCCCGCACGGCGTCCTGGCAGGGGACAGGGCACACCGGCTTCTTACGGAGCGCGGGTGTGCGGACGCGGCGGGGAAGGGCAGGTTCCTGGCATGAGCATTCTCGGTTGGATCATCCTGGGCCTGCTGGCCGGAGCCATCGCCAAGCTGCTGCTGCCGGGCCGTGACCCGGGCGGCTTCCTCGGCACGACTCTGATCGGCATCGCGGGCGCGTTCCTCGGCGGCTGGATCTCGTCACGCTGGCTGGACCACCCGGTCTCGAAGCACTTCTACGACGGAGCCACGTGGGCGGCCGCGATCGGCGGCTCGCTGGTGCTGCTGATCCTCTACCGGGTGATCTTCGGCAACTCGCGCGACTAGCGCTCTGCGGCGGGTCAGTCCTCGGAGCGGCGCTCGCTGCGATGCGTGCCGCGGGCCAGCTCCTGGAGGATCTCGTGCTCGGACCGCCCCGTCGTACGGGCCAGCGTGTGCAGCAGCGCCGCGCACAGGGCCGCCGTACCGTCCAGCAACGTGTCCGTCGCCCCGGGGTCCTCGCGCCGCCGCTCCTCCAGATACTCCGTCAGGAGCTCGTCCCCGGAGACGTAGGCAGTCATGAACTCGATGCCGGTGCGCACGCGGTCGTAGTCACTGCTCATGCCGGAACGATCGCACATACCGAGCCCCGCCGCCGGGGAAGCCGGGGCGGGGCGGGGTGCGCGGCCGGTACTACCGGTAGTTCACGAACTGGAGCGCGAAGTCGAAGTCCTTGCCCTTGAGCAGGGCGATGACGGTCTGGAGGTCGTCGCGGCTCTTGGAGCTGACGCGCAACTCCTCCCCCTGGACCTGCGCCTTGACGCCCTTGGGGCCCTCGTCGCGGATGATCTTCGCCACCTTCTTGGCGTTGTCCTGGGAGATGCCCTCCTCGATGGACGCGAAGATCTTGTACTCCTTGCCGGACAGCTGGGGCTCGCCCGCGTCCAGCGCCTTCAGCGAGATGCCCCGCTTGATCAGCTTGGACTCGAAGACGTCGAGCACGGCCTTCACCCGGTCCTCGGAGTTGGCCTCCATGAGGATCTTCTCGCCGGACCACGAGATCGAGGCGCCCACGCCCTTGAAGTCGTAGCGCTGCGAGATCTCCTTGGCGGTCTGGTTGAGGGCGTTGTCGACCTCCTGCCGCTCGACCTTCGAGACGATGTCGAAACTGGAGTCGGCCATGTCCTGTGGCTCCTTGCATCGGGGGCGGAACGGGGTGCGGACCGTCCGGCCGCACCGCATCCGCCCCAGCCTAGCCACCCCCGGCCCCCGAGGACGGCGATCAACCGGGTGGCGGAGCACCCCCGCGCATCAGGTATTGTTTACGTCGTTGCCAGGGAGCACCGCCAAGGCGGGCCCCCTTACAACAACCCCCGGCGGTGTGCCCGAGCGGCCAAAGGGAGCAGACTGTAAATCTGCCGGCTCAGCCTTCCCAGGTTCGAATCCTGGCGCCGCCACACTGGGGAAAACCCCCTCCGACCAGCCATTACGGCAGGTCGGAGGGGGTTTCTTCGTTCCCGGTGCCCGTTCGAATCCTCGCGGACAGACGCGGACGTGTCTCACTCAGTCCCGCCCGAATCCCATCTCTGATCAGTGCGTGTCCCCCAGGTGTCCCCCGGGGGAGAGCATGATCACTCCGGTTCGTTCCACTCCCGGAGGGTCGCGTCGATCCGGCTGTTCGCCCGCTCCCGAGTCTGGTCGAGCACGTTGGCGTACACCTTGTGCAGCACCGCGATGCTGTGCCCTGGGCGGCGGGCGCACTCCATGGCGTCCACTTTGGAGCTGAGCCAGAAGGAGACCCCGGCGTGCCGTAGGTCGTAGGGGCGGCGGGCGAGCAGTGAGGCTGTCTCTGGGTCGGTCACGGTGGAGTGAGGGAGGTGGACGACGACCGCCAGTGGCCAATGACGACCAGGGGGCCGGCAGAGGGCCACGGCCCCGTTGTCACGTCTGCGCTGCGCGGCAAGATTCACGTATGCAGCCACATCCACAACAGTCCCTGGTCGGTCACAGCCGGCGAGAGCGACGTCGGGGCTCTCTCTATTTTCCGGCACGCGAGGCCTGCGCGATGTCAGCGTTCACTCTGCGCGCCCTGATATTTCTTCAAGAGCTCCTTCGAACTCAGTGTCCAAGGGTGTTGTGATCCGAGTACCCTCGTCCGGCCTCCCACGAGTTGTTCTGCATGCTCGATTGCCTCCGCATGCTGACCCAAGTCCCAGAGGGTTCTGCTCAATGTGAGCTGATTATTCAGCGTGATGGGGTAATCGGGTCCGAAGCGTCGCACGTTGCTTTCAAAAGCGGAGAGGGCGTATGGCAGTGCGTCGGCTGACTGCCCTGCGCGTTGAAGCGCGAACGCAAGGTCGAGTTCGGCTATGAGCGTGATGGTGTGGCTTTCACCGAGTTCGCGACGGCAGTCCTCGATCAGGGTGGATCCCACTGCCAACTCGGTCGGTTTCGTAGCCGTTTCCACAAGGGACGACCGTGCGAGGAGTGCGAGAGGATGCGTGGACCCAAAAAGTTGGATTCTTTTCTCTGTCGCTCGCTGGATTAGCTGGATTCCCTCCTGCTGTCGGCCAAGATTGATGAGGGGGCTGGCCATTTTTAGGTAAGTCGTCAAAGTGTCCGGAGCGTCAGGTCCTAGCGTTCTTATGCAGACTTCCAGCACGCTTCTGTACAGAGCTTCGGACTCTTCGAATCGGCCCAGCCGAAAGAGCGCCCGTCCGATTCGGTGGCGCAGCCTGATAAGCAGAACGTTGTCTTCGTCCAACTGGGTACTGAGAAGGTCCACCACATTGTTGCTCAAGCTGAGTGCGGAAGCGAAGTCGCCAGTCCTGTGAACAGCCGTGGCAAGCCGAAGGGCGCACTCCGCCGAAGCTTCCACTGTCGTTCGACTGACTTCCCAGTCGGCCGCTTTTCGCAGCAGTGCGAGCACATGTGGTGCGAGCATGCTTACCCGGGGGTCCTGCGGCCCTCGGTCAGGCACCTCGGGCAGGAGAGCCAGGCACAGGCGGGCGGCCGTGGCTGAGAGCGACTCGCGCTGGTCGGCGGGTGTTGCGCGGGCCACGCTGTTGAGGAGCACGCCGTGGGTGCGCAGACCGCGTATGTCTCCCGGCACCAGCTCAGTGAGCGAGTGATCGATAAGTCCGCGGAGAGCCGATTCGACATGCGAGGCCGGCAGTGCCGGGCCAAGTTCCGCACCGAGCAGAACCGATAGCGGCAGCGGGTCGCTGGACCAGCAGGCGAGCAGGCGCAGAAGGTGGGCAGCTTCAGGCAGACCTTGTGCAGCGAGGGCGTCCAGGGAGAACTGCCAGGTGCGGCTGGGCAGACGGCGGGGATCCTCACCGATGGCCGCGGCCCCTTGTTCGATGAATTCGATGGGATCCAGACCCGTGCTGCCGTCGAGTCGGCGGCCGTAGTCGGCGAGGCTCCACGGGTCGATCACCTGATGAGCCAGGAATCCGCCCGCGAGGGTGAGCGCCAGAGGTAGCCGTCCCAGGCGGTCGGCCACCTCGGCGGCGTCGTCAATCGAGCCGGCGTGTGGTGCGAGGTCGCGGAGTACGAGGGCGGCTTCTTCACGGGGGAGTACACCGAACTGGAGCAAGTCCGCCCCGGGCCACCAGTGAGCTGCTGCTTGCCGGGTGGTGACGACGACGGTGCCGGTGGGGCTGGTGCGCAGCCAGCCGCCGTCGCGGAGGATGGCGGGGTCGTCGGCGTTGTCGAGGACCAGGAGCCAGGGCTGGTCGGAGTGGTCGAGGTAGTGCCATACAAGGTCGGCAGCGGGGCGTAGTCCGCTGCGTGCTCCCATCAGCTCGCCGTCGCTCGCTCCACGGTCGGCTGCGACGGCGAGCATGCCCGCACGCAGAGAGGTCGGGTCGGAAGCGTTGACCCACAGTCCGAGCCGGCCAGCCCGGTTGGTGGCGTGATGGAAGAGCGTGTAGGCGACGGCGGTCTTGCCGCAGCCGCCCAGACCATGGAGGACGTAGACGCGGTTGCCGACGCCGGGTTCGACGGCGGCGCGCAGGCGGTCCATCTCCCCGACGCGGTCACGGAGTACTACGGGGGCGCGGCCGACCGATGGGCGGCGCACGGAGTCCGGCCCCGACCAGTCGGGGACGTGGTGGTGGTGTTCGGTGATGTGCTGGTCGCCTGAGGCTTGGTAGACGCGGCCCTGGCCTTCCGCCCGGGCGTCGTTGCCGCCGTTCATCGGGGGCCGAAGTTCTGGTCGCGGCCGGCCTGGTAGACCCGGGCGTGGCCGGAGGCGGTCGCGTGCTGCGTCACCGATGGCGCTGCGTGCGGGCGCGGGTCCAATTCGTCAAGCAGCGTCCGCAGTGCGGCGGTCTCTTCCGGATGGGCTACGAGCAGTCGCCGCAGGCGGCCCTGCCATTCGGCACTCAGCTCGTCGCGGGATACGAGATCGCCACTGGCCTGAGCGGCCAGCAGGTCGCCCCGGGTCACGTCGAGTTCGGCAGAGATCGCGTCGGCCCGGCCCGGCTCGGCGCGACGCCACAGCGAGGCGACACCGTCTCTGGCGCGTTGCCACGCTTCGGTCGTCAATAAGGTGACCAGGGTTGTCCCTGCTGTTCCTGCCAGCATGGCCATTTCCGGATCCACGAACCCGCCCCCTCCAGTCCGTTGCTACCTGTTGCCACAGAGTAGCCAGCACACCTGGCGACTGCACGATCGCGTAAATCCCCTCAAGTTTGTGGACGAGCTCCACCCAGCCAGGAGTATGACGAGTGGTCGGCGCTACCCAGACGTCCCCCGGAGAGACAACCGGCGCGGCCCCCCGGAGGGGTCCGCGCCGGTTGTGATGAGTCCGGGGCCGCCCGTCAGGGCGCCGGGTCAGCGGCGGTGGTCGTGGCCGCGGCCGTGGTGGTCGCGGCCGTCGTGGTCGCGGCCGTTGTGGTCGCGGTTGTCGTCCCAGCGCTGGCCGCGCTCGCCCCACGTCACGCTGTCGATGAAGCGGCGCTCGTCGTTGCGGAGGGTGGCGGTGTCGCGGCGGTTGTCCCAGACGTAGTCGCGGCGGTCCTGGAAGAGGTCGTCGGCGGTGTCGCGGCCGACGCCCGTGTGGACGCGGACGGTCTCGTGGCCGCCGAGGGTGAAGCGGCGGAAGGTGTAGGTGATCCCGCGCCGGTCCTCCGTCAGCCTCCAGCCGTCCAGGTTCACGCGGTGGCGGGAGTTGTTGGTGATCTCGACCCACTCGCGGTTGAGGGAGCGGTTGGAGCCGTTGTCCCAGCCGGGGGAGTCGTACTGCACGCGGCTGATCTCGACGTTGTCGCGGTAGGAGCGGTCCGCGGCGGTGGCCGGCAGGGCCGCCGCTCCGACCAGCGCCCCGGCAGCGAGAGCGGCGGCGGCCAGGCGACGGGCGGTCACGGAAGACGAAGGCACAGAGTCTCCTGCAAGGTGCGGGCACCCGCCCACGGGACGACCGGGGGCGGAAAACGTGCGGTGTGCGGATGGCGACCTGCTGGCCGCGCAGACACCACTTTGACGGGATGCGGAGGACATGTGGTGGAAACGTGAACTGTGTTACCTGCCGACCATGTTTCTGTGACTCTTGGCTGTAACGTCCATTCATAGGAAGAATGCACCAAGTTGACGCCCCGAAAGGGGCAGAGCCCTTGTGATCACTGGGCCAAGTCCTCGTTTCGCCAGGCCACGCCACCCCGGCCACCCCGCGCCCGTCACCCGAAAGTGAGTAACAGCCCTGTCGGACCCGCAGGGCACACTGGTCCCATGTCCGCGCGCCGCAGAACCTGTCCCGTGTGCCACCGCGAGATCGCCGTCGTCGCCGGCCGCTTCGCGCGCCACGACCCGCCCGGCGCGCGGGAGAGCCAGGAGATGGTCTCCTGTGCGGGCTCCCGGCAGCACGCCCAGATCGGCGCCGCCCAGCCCACGCTGGACGGCTATGTCATCCCCGACTTCCCCGGCCAGCTCCCGTTGTTCTGAACGGAACGGGAGCAGAGCCCCGCTGAGGTCGCCTCAGTTCCCCGCGACCGCCTTCACGGCCACCGCCACCGGCACCGACCCCTCGATCAGCTCCAGCGTCAGCCCCGCCGTCGACGAGGACTCCACCAGTTCCGCCAGCACGGCCGCCACGTCGTCCCGCGGGACCTTGCCCCGCCCGGTGTGCGCCGCCAGCTTGACCAGCCCCGTGCCCGGCTCGTCCGTCAGCGAACCGGGGCGCAGGATCGTCCAGTCGAGGGCGTCCTGCGCGGCGATGTACGCGTCCGCCTCGCCCTTGGCCCGCAGGTACACGTCGAAGACCTCGTCGCCGGGGTGATGGGGGTCCGCGCCCATCGAGGACACCACCACGAACCGGCGCGCCCCGGCCCGCACCGCCGCGTCGGCGAACAGCACCGCCGCGCCCTTGTCCACCGTCTCCTTGCGTTCCTTGCTGCTGCCCGGACCCGCGCCGGCCGCGAACACGGCGGCGTCTGCGCCCCTGAGCGCCTCCGCTACCTCCTCCACCGACGCGGACTCCAGGTCCAGCAGCACCGGGTCGGCACCGGCCGCCCGCAGATCCGCCGCCTGTTCCGGCTTGCGGATGATGCCCGCGACCTCGTCCCCGCGCGCCGAGAGCCGCCGCTCCAGCCGCAGCGCGATATGACCATGACCTCCGGCGATGACAATGCGCATGATTACGACCGTACGCCCGCCGCGACCCATCCGCCCCACGAGCGGGCCCCGCCCGGGGAACGTCCCCCCGGAGGGCCACGGCGCACGACGGCAACCGGGGGCGCACACGCCACCCTCCCGTGCCACGGGTGGGCCAACTCGCCGTAGATAAAACGCTGTTACGACAGTCTCTTGCGGCCCTGCCGGGGGAGACCCCGCTCCGCCTCGGTCCCTGAGTCGCCGTACTCCCGCACCGCGCTGGTCCGGGCCACCACCCGCCCCCGGTGCACGACGATCCTGCTGTACGCCAGCGACAGCGCCCCCGCCAGCTCCGCCCCGCGCACCGCCAGCAGCTCCGCGGGGAACCCCGCCTCCACCCGTACCTCCGGCAGTCCCAGCACCGCCCGCGCCGACGCGCTCACCGTGTCGTAGGCGTCGGCCGGGCGCATCCCGTGGACGGAGGCGAGGAGGTACGCCGCCTCCAGGGGGTCGCCCCGGCCCACCGGGTTGGCCAGGTCCCGCAGGGCGCCGCTGCCCGCCGCGACGCGCACCCCGGCGGCGCGCAGCAGCCGTACCGGCGCGGTGCCCCGGCGCTCGGTGCCGGCGCAGCCGCCCTGCGGGAGGCAGACCACCGCGATCCCGGCGGCCGCGAGCCGGTCCGCGACGCGGTGCGCGGTCTCGGCGGGCAGCCGGGCGAGGGCCGCGCACGGGCCGAGGGTCACGCCGGGGCGCAGGCCCCCCGCCATCGCCGCGAGCCGGGAAAGGCGGGCCGAGTCCGCCGCGTCGGTGTGCAGATCGACCGGGCAGCCCTGCTCGGCGGCGACCTCCAGCACCGCCTCCGCGTAGCCGATGGGATCGGGGTCCAGGTCGGGGCAGCCGCCCACCACGTCGGCGCCCATCTTCACCGCGTCCCGCAGCATCGCCAGCCCGTCCGCACCGGCGACCCCGGTCAGCAGCCTGGGCATCGCCACCGTGGTCAGCTCCGCGAGCCCGCGCAGCGAACGGCGGGCCTGGAGCACCGCCTCCAGTGCGCCGAGCCCCTGCACGTCGCCGACGCGCACCTGGGCCCGTACCGCCGTGGCGCCATGGCCGAGCTGGAGCAGGGTCGCCTCGGTCACTCTGCGTTGCACCTCCTCGGGTGCGGCCGAAGGCGGGCCGGGGGAGTCGGCGGTGAGGCAGGTGTCGCCGTGGGCGTGCGGCTCGGCGGCGGCCGGGAGCAGCAGGTAGCCGCGCAGGTCCACCCGGGCCGCACCGGCGCGGGCCGGCCCGCG
>NZ_MUNH01000013.1:0-8478 GCF_002154615.1 Streptomyces recifensis | reverse complement strand
GCGGAATCCCCGGTCGCAGCCGTCGCAGTTCCGCATGGGATGGGGAGCCGTCGTGGGACGGGCGGGCGGCGCGGTGAGCGCGGGCAGGGGCAGCGGGAGCTGGTTCCGCAGGCGGTAGGCGATCAGCGCCGCTGGACGCTCCAGGGCCGCCGGCAGGCCCGCCGTCAGCGTGTGGATCACGGTGGCGGCGGTCGCCCCGACGTCGAACCAGGCGGTGACTGCGGGCGCGAGCCGGTACACGTCCGTGCGGGACAGGGTGAGCCGGGCGTCGCCGCGGCGCAGGCCCGCGAGAAGCGCGACGGCCGGCTCACCCTGTCCCGCAGGTGCGGCGTCGGCGGCGGGCGGGTCGGGCTGGTCCGCCGGTGCGGGGGAAGCGGGCGGCGTGACCGCCACGGGTGCCTCGGGTGCCGACGTCACCGGGGGCACGGCGGTCATCCCCGTGGGCGCCGGTTCCGCCCGGCCCGCACCCTGGTCGTCCTCCTGCGGCGGGGCCTGGACGTCCCGCGACGGCCGGGGTACCTGCCTGCGGGCTCGGGGCGCCGCGGCAGGACCGGGCACGGCGGGCACGTGGACCGGAAGGTGGTGAGCGTAGGTGCGGGTGGCGATCCGCCCGCTCTCCGTACGCTCCCGCACCCGCCGGAGGTACCCGTGCGTCTCCAGCTCACGCAGGGCGAAGGCGATCCGCTCCCGGCCCTCGGGGAACCGCTCGGCGAGGCTGCGGATATCGACGGGGGCGCCCTCGGGCAGCGACAGGATGTGCGCGGCAAGGCCGATGGCGGTCAGCGACAGCGCGGGGTGCTGGACCAGGTGGTTTCCGACGACCGTGAACCGGTCCGGGTGGACGGCCCGCACGTGGGTCACACCGGACGGGGTGTCGGTCCGCCGAACCTCATGAATCCGGGGCGGGGCGGGGTTAGGCTTTTTCTCAGCCATAGGGAAGGTGCTTCTTCCTCGTTGGTCAGGCCCTCGCACTGGGATTGCCGTCCCGGCGGGGGCCGAAGCATGTGTGGGGTTGTAGAGGCGCGTCAACGCCTCGTGGTGAGAGTGCACCCCATCGGCTGCGCCACGCCAGCCGGTTCACGCCTTTCACCCGGCCGAGTGATCGACTCGGGGTTTGGCTTGGTAGGTAGGTTCTTTTCCCGGGTTCTTTGGTCTTTTTACGTCCCGCGGCCCCGGCTCCCAACCGACCGCCCTACGGACTCCCTGGCGCCGGTGGGCCGACGAGCGAGGCGATTTCACTGAATCACGTCACCCAGCGTGTTCACTCCTGCGTACCTTGTGAAAAGGCCCTGTGGGCACAGGAAGTGCACGAAGGGACGGCGAGTGTGAGGAACTGGGACGCGGAGCTGGAGGACGACGAGTCCGGTGCGGTCATCCGGGCGGTCGGCCGTCAGTTGAAGCTGTGGCGCGAGGCGGCCGGCCTCACCCGGGCCGACTTCTCCACGGCCATCGGTTACGGGGAGGACCTCGTCTCCTCCGTGGAGCAGGGACGGCGCATTCCGCGCCCGGAGTACCTGGACGTGGCCGACCGGGTGCTGGAAGCGGGTGGCCGCCTCCTCGCCATGCAACGGGACGTGGCGGAGGCCCGCTATCCGAAGAAGGTGCGGGACTTGAAGAAGCTGGAGGGAGAAGCCGTTGAGCTGGACGCCTACAACAACTCCGTCATCCATGGCCTGTTGCAGACGGAGGCGTACGCGCGAGCGGTGTTCGCCGGAAGCCGGCCTCCCTTCATGGAAGACGAGCTGGAGCAGCGGGTTGCGGCCCGTATGTCCCGGCAGGAGATCGTGAGCGAGTCTGCGGGACGACCCGTCTTCAGCTTTGTCCAGTGCGAGTCGACGCTCCGCCGCCCCATCGGAGGCAAGATGGGCATGCGGGCGCAGCTCGAACGACTGCTGGAGGTCGGCGAGTTCCGAAACGTGGACCTACAGATCCTCCCCCTGAGCCGGGAGGAGAACTCAGGTCTCGGTGGTTCGTTCAGGCTGCTCAGACTCAAGGACGGCAGCACCGTAGGTCACGTCGAGATCCATGAGATCAGCCGTGTGATCGCCGAACCGAAACACGTACAGGTTCTGGATATGCGCTATGGGATCATCCGGGCGCAGGCTCTCACACCGCGTGAGTCACTGGCCTTCATCGAGAAAGTGCTGGGAGACACATGAATCGCATCCCCTTTGCCGAGGCCGCGTCAGGGCTTGGTTGGATAAAGAGCAGCTACAGCACCGCAGAGGGCCCCGACTGCGTAGAGATCGCAGCCGCTCCCGCCACCATCCACGTCCGCGACTCCAAGAACCCGGACGGCCCCCGCCTTGCCCTCACCCCCGCGGCGTGGGCCACATTCCTGCCGCACATCTCCCCACGCTGACATGGCGAACGCCTCAGGGCCGCACCCCAGTCCACTGGCGCGGCCCTCAGGCACGTTTGTCATTCCTCGTCAGAGACTTCTTTCGCATCGGTGCTCTGCTCGCGAGCCTGCTGAAGCGTCTCAGCGATCGCGGCGAACTCCTCCAGCGCGGCCTGGAGATCCTCAACGATCTCGGCGGCCAGCACCTCGGGTGCGGGCAGGTTGTCCGCGTCGTCGAGGCTCGGGTCACGGAGCCAGGTGATGTCGAGATTCGCCTTGTCGCGGGCGACCAGTTCCTCGTACGTGAACGCCTTGAAGCGCTCCGTCTCGACGCGCTTGGAACGGTCCTCGTCCGGGCGGTAGCACTGCACGAAGTCCTCAAGAGAGGCTCGGGTGAGCGGGTTCTGCTTGAGGGTGAAGTGCTGGGCCGTCCGGAAGTCGTAGACCCAAAGCTTCTCCGTCCAGGGCTGGTTGGGCCGGGCCGGCTTGCGCTCGAAGAACAGCACGTTGGCCTTGACACCGCCCGCGTAGAAGATGCCGGTGGGCAGCCGCAGCATGGTGTGGACGTCGTACTCCTTGAGCAGACGCCGACGGATGGTCTCGCCCGCACCGCCCTCGAAGAGCACGTTGTCGGGTACGACGACCGCAGCCCGGCCGTGGATTTCCAGCAGCGAGGCGATGTGCTGCATGAAGTTGAGCTGTTTGTTGGTCGTGGTGACCCAGAAGTCGCGCCGCTCGTAGGCGATCGCCTCACGGGCGGCGGAACCGTCGTCGCCGTAGACGGTGATGGAAGACTTCTTACCGAAGGGCGGGTTGGCCAGGACCAGGCTCGCACGCTTGTCGGGCGGCGCAGCGAGAGCATCCTTAGTGCGGACCAGGGCAGGTCCGGTGGGCTGGCCGATGCCGTGCAGGAAGAGGTTCATTGCTGCGAGACGGGCGGTGTTCCTGACCAGCTCGGTGCCCCAGATGCCGCCACTGCTGAGATGCTTGCGCTGCTCGGGGGAGAGCTGGTTGCCGTACTCGTTGAGGATGTACTCAGCGGCTGAGAGCAGGAAGCCGCTCGTACCACAGGCGGGGTCGGTGATCGTGTCGTCCGGGGTCGGGCGGACACAGTCGATGATGGCCTGGATCAGCGGGCGGGGGGTGAAGTACTGCCCCGCACCCGACTTGACGTCCTCCGCACCACGGGACAGCAGTTCCTCGTATGCGTCGCCCTTGATGTCGGTCTTCTGGCCTGACCAGTTTTCCTTGTTGATCAGGTCCTTGACCAGCCGCTTGAGCTTCGCGGGGTCATGGATGCGGTTCCTGGCCCCGTTGAAGATCAGGTGGAAGGTGGTGTCCTTGCGCTGATTGCCAAGATCTTCGAGAAGCTGGGTGTACGCGGCCTCCAGCGCGGCGCCGTCGTTCTTCAGCAGCTCCGGCCAGCCACGGTTCTCCCAGACCGACCCCTCGGGCATGATCTGCTCGCGGAACATCGGGGGTCGCGTCTGCGCCTCGTGCGCCATCTTCAGGAACAGGAGAATCGTCAACTGCTCGACGTAGTCGATGGTCGAGACACCGTCGTCACGCAGAACGTGGCAGTAACTCCAGAGCTTGTCGACAAGCCGACGGGCCTCGGTCGTGGTCACGAGGGGATCTCCAGGTCGAAGGTTGGTTGAGTGGCGGTGGCGAGGGCTGAGGAGTCGGCACGGGACAGCGGCGGTACTTCCTGAACGGATGTAGTGCCCGGCGTGTGCTTCGGCTGGGTGGCCGACCGGCGCGGACTCCGAAGCCGGGACTTGGTTGCTCCGGCCGCCTCCCGCGCACGAAGGCGGTCGAGCAGGGTGGCGGCAGACTCATCAGCGGGGTCCTGGGGGACCAGTCGGCCGGCAAAAGCTTCAGCGAGGAGAGAGCGGCGGAGCGCTGAAGCCTTCACGCGGTAAGTCTCGGCGGTGACGGCGGCATGCCGGGCTCGCTCTGCCACTTGTGCAACAGCGTGAACCGTCTGCCGCTGGGTCTCCAGATCAGGGAGCGGGATACGCGTGTTGAGAATCGTCTCCTGATCGATTTTCGGCATCGATCCCGCCAGCCCTTTTGCGCGAGAACGGTAGTAGTGGCGGGTTTGCGGCGCACTCAGCACCAGGTGAGCAAACTGCGGATCAAGCCGATCAGAGGTCCTGACGCGAATCAACAGGTCCGGGAAAATTGCCCATTCTTCCGGACCCTCATAGAGGGCAGAAGTGCCAACGAGGTCCGGAGTATTGGAACGCTGAACGAGAATGTCCCCCGCTTTCAGCCAAAGCTTGGCAGCCTTTTCCGGATCGGCGGCTGTCATCTTCGTGTAAGCATCACCGAACTCACCCTTGGTGACAGCGGTAAGGGTCAACGTTCGAATGGCGCCATCCGCCGCAGCCCGCGCGGAATGGCCATTGCGCAGCGGCTCCCTAATCTCTTCCGCGAGCACGGTAACCGGAAATGACTCCATGAGATCGCGGATAGCTTTCGCCTTGCTGGAGTGAATAAGCGTGCCAGCCTTCTTCACAGCATTGGCTGCGTTAACTGTGGCCGCGTCAAGTCGCGATAGCTGCTCTTCAAGCGCGACAACGATGCGGCGCTGCTCATCCAGTGGAGGCAGTGCAATCCTTACCCTCTTCAGCTTTGCCGTACTTAGGGTGTGCAATCCACTAGTCGATGCCGCTACGCTTCGAAGCTGCGCAGATACCTCCGGCGAATTCCATAGAAGCTCCAGGAATTTGGCCGAGATCGCGAGGCCCGGCCGCACCCGAATCAGATGATTCTGATGCACGCAGTTCTCAATCTCACCACTCCAGCGAGCAGCCCGACCGAGCTGAGAAACACTACCGTTCCCTTCCACGACAAGCAGATCGCCCGGACGGAGAACGAACCTCTCCAGTTCGCCATCAAACAGCTCGACCTCATGCACCTCGCTGAGATCAAGCGACCCACTGCCAACGTTGGCGACCCGAAGAAAGGGGAACTTGTGATCGACAGGACGTCGCTTTTGCTGCTTCTGGATGCCTCCCTGAACCTCGGCAATCTCGTCGAGGCTCACTCGCGCCCATCCGCGAGGCAACTCGCTCACGCGCCCAACTCCCGTCCCAGCTCACTCAAAATCTCAGCCCCGCGATCAGCCCCGAACTCCCGAAGGAACCCGTCCACACCGCCTCGCTCAATGAAGGGTACGTCCTTCAAATGGTCCGGCTCGATGGCCGCATCCGTGGCGATCACGTCCACCATCCGGTCTAGCCACCACACCTGGTCAGCCGTGAAGACGGCCCCCGCCTGCTCCTGCCGGGCCTGCCACGCGGCGTACCGTTCCTCCACCAGCGCCCGGTAAGGCCGCACCTTCTGGTCCAGCCCCAGCTCGAAGCGCAGCAGCCCGATCAGGTCGACGACACCCGCCGCGCCCCGCGGATGCCGGGTCGCCTTGCCGAGCTGTACGTACGCGTCATACAGCCGTGCCGGAGTCCACTGGAACGGGGGACGCTCGATCTTGCGTGCGAGGTCCTTCAGCCGCCGGTAGACCTCCTTGGGATCGCGCCGCTCGCTGAAGGCGAGGTTGAACGCGGCGATCTCGTCCTGGTGGTCCTTGATGTACTGCTTCCACGAGGTCACCCGTCGCATCGCCAGCTCGTCCGCCGTGATGCCGCGCGCCTCCTTCACCTCGTCCACACTCACCTCGTCGATCACGATGTCGTGCGCCCGGCGCATGGCCATCAGCCGGTCCCGCAGCTCGCGGTTCGAGGCGATCGGCTTCAGGGCGTCCATCATGTCCCGCCGCACCTGCTCCTGGCCGCCAATACGCCGGGCCCGCTCCTGCTGGTCGGGGTCGACGGACTGGACCAGACCGCCGACGATCTCCCGGAGCGGTCGGCCGGCGAGTTCCTCGATCTCCTCCCGCTCCTCGGGCTTGAGCTGCTGGTCCAGGCGTGCCAGGCGACCCGCCAGCGTGGCGACTTCGTCCTCGGTCATCGCCAGACCCGCCGTCTTGGCCATCAACCGCTCCAGCGGGATCTTCCGCTCGGAGATCCGGCTCAGCGGCCTCGCGTCCACGCGGGGCGAGTCCGTGACGCCGACCGCGTCGACGATCACGAACCGCTCCTTGACCTCGGCGTCGGGCGTCACCGCCTGGAACTCCGCCGCGTCCACGGTCCGGGAGCCACGCCCCTTCATCTGCTCGAAGTAGGCCCAGCTCTTCACGTCTCGCAAGAAGAACACGCACTCCAGCGGCGGGATGTCGGTCCCGGTGGCGATCATGTCGACGGTCACCGCGATACGCAGCTCGGGGCTGTTGCGGAACGCCTTGATCAGTTCGGCGGGCTTCTTCGCGGCGTGCGTGATCTTCCTGCAGAAGTCGTCGCTCTCGCCGAAGACCTGCCGGACCATTTGGACGATCTCGTCGGCGTGGTTGTCGTCCACCGCGAAGATCAGCGTCTTCGGCACATGGGTACGCGTCCGCTGAGCGTCCCCCTCCCCCACCGGCGGGAAGATGTCCGTGAACAGGTGCTTGCGGAAGGTCTCGATGACGAGCTTCAACTGGCCCTTGCTGATGACCTGGCGGCCCAGCTGGGTCGCCTTCCACTCCAGGTCCTCCTCCAGCTCCTGGTACCGCTCGCGGCGGGTCTTGCGCTCCCGCATGGGAACGACCGTCTCCGCCGGGATGGTGCCGCCCTTCTCTCCCAGCTCCGTACGGATACGGAAGACGTCGAAGTCGACGTTCACGCCGTCGGCGACCGCCTGCTCGTACGGGTACTCGCTGACCAGGTTCTGGAAGAAGAAGCCGAAGGTCTGGGCGACCGGGGTGGCGGTCAGGCCGACCAGGTGCGCGTCGAAGTACTCCAGGACCGCGCGCCACTTGCCGTAGATGGAGCGGTGGCACTCGTCGACCACGATCAGGTCGAAGGACTCCGGCGGCAGGGCCGGGTTATAGCCGACAGCCACCGGCTCGTCGACGAGGTCGTAGCGGTCGAGAGCCTCGTTCTCGTCGTCCGCGCTCGGCACCGCCTGACCCGTCAGCGCGAGCCACAGCCGCTGCACGGTGGACACCACGACATGTGCGGAGCCAAGGACGGTGTCCCCCGCCATGCGCTGCACGACGTACAGCTCCGTGAACTTGCGGCCGTCGTCCGGGGTGTCGAAGTTCTCGAACTCGGTGGCGGCCTGGGTGCCGAGGTTGTTCCGGTCGACGAGGAAGAGAATGCGCTTGGCGTTCGCGTGCTTGAGCAGCCGGTAGCTCTCACTGACCACCGTGTACGTCTTGCCGGCGCCGGTCGCCATCTGGATCAGGGCGCGCGGGTCGTCCTTGGCCAGGGAGAGTTCCAGGCCGTTGATCGCCTTCTCCTGCGCCGGACGCAGGTCCTTCGAGTCGAGGAAGGTCTGCGGAAGGCGCCGCATCCGGGCCCGCAGGGTCGGCGCCATGGGGTCAGCCTCGGCCTCCTCGACCCAGCGGGCGATCGTGTCCGGGCGGTGCACCGCGAAGACCTCACGAGTACGCGGGGACGGGTCGAGGTCGTTGTGGAAGCGGACCGTGTTGCCGTCGGCGACGTACCGGAAGGGCAGGCTGGCGCGCCAAGCGCTGAGCTGCTGGCTGCGGGTGAGCCCCGTGGCGTAGCGGGCGGCCTGCTGCATGGCGGCCTCCAGGTCGGCGCCCTCCCGCTTGGCCTCTATGACACCGACCAGGCGCTGGTCGACGTAGAGGAGGTAGTCGGCGCGGCCGACGGCGGTGGAGACCTCCCGGACGGCGACGCCCTGACCTGCGTACAGGTTCTTCGCGCTGTCGTCCTGGACGGCCCAGCCCGCCTTCTCGAGAATGCGGTCAAGCTCCGTACGGACCTGCGCCTCGCTCATGGGAGGCTTGGCGGCCTTCTGCGCATGAGCGATGAACTCGTCACGCTGCGAGGCCCCGTCCAGCGGGCGGGCGACCGTACGGGACTCCACGGCCGGAGCCGTCAGTTCGGTGATCTTGTCGCTCAGTTCGGCGACCAGATCATGCAGAGCGGCCCGCTCTTTCTCGGCACGAGCCAGTTCCATCTCGGCCTGCGCGCGCGCCGCCTGCTCCCGCTCCAAGCGGCTGTGCTTGCCGTCGTAGCGAAGGCGGGCCTCCTCCAACCGACGGCGGTAGGCACCGAGCTCGGTGC